>DAOWKH010000066.1 GCA_030639955.1 Candidatus Omnitrophota bacterium
AAAATAGAAGATTGCATTTCTGCGTTGACGCCAGAAGAGTTTGCCTTATGGTCAAGAAGAATAAAGAAAGCCTATCTTTCTCTTGGCAAGAAGGAATGGAAACTCAATGAAAAGGAGCTTAGTTACAGAGTAAAGGTTGAAAGAGCAGTTTGCTCTATTGGAAATATAAAAAAGGGGAATAAGATAAAAGAAACCAATGTGATTTTAAAAAGAACAAGTAATTCAAATGCTATTTTTGAGTTATCCGAAGTTGTCGGGAAAAAAGCAAAAAAAAACATTAAAGAAAATTCAGTTATTGAAAAAGGAGTTTTGTTATGAAACTTTCTGCCGTGCTTGCATGTAGAAATCAATCATCAAGGTTATATGCTAAACCTTTACAAAACCTCGATGTAAAGAATGGAGTTACTATTTTAGATTATATGATTAGGCAGATGAAGTTTCATTCCTGCATAGATGATATAGTTCTTGCTATATCTGAACAGGAAGAAAACAGAATATATCAACAGATTGCTAAAAAATACGGGATTTCTTATGTGCTCGGAGATGACCGGGATGTTCTTGCGCGTTTGATTAAGGGAGCAGAACTACTCGGCGCAGATAATATTTTTAGAATTACAACAGAATGCCCGTTCACATATTACGATAATTTAGAGAAGGTTTATGAATATCATTGCAAAAATGATACTGATTTCTCAGTTGTTCCTAGATTACCTGACGGCGCGGGGTATGAAATAATTAAATTGGAAGCTTTTAAAAAAAGCTGGGATTTGGGTTCCCAGAAACATAGAAACGAGTTTTGTTCGCTGTTTATTTACGAGAATCAAGATAAGTTTAAAATAATAAAGCAAGATGCTCCGCAGGAATTTGAAAGGCTTGATATGAGGCTTACTGTAGATTGGCCGGAAGATTTAATAGTTATGCGGGAAATATATGCGGGATTGAATCTTTCTCCTTCTAAACCGTTAGAATTCAAAAGGGTTATAGAATTTTTAGATAAAAATCCTAAAATTAATTCAATTAACAATTGGATAAGTTCAGGCGTTGGCAGAGCCTGGTATTGAAAGGTATTTGAAGTCCGGAATGGGCAAGCGTTATCTAAAAAATCGTCTGAAGGGAGGTCTAACGGGGTGAAGATTTTAATAATTGGATGTGGTTCAATCGGACAGAGGCATATTAAAAATTTACTTTTTATGAGAGCAGGTAAGATCCTTGCTTTTGATATAAGCCGAAAGAAACTCAAAGATGTTGAAGCAATTTCTTCATCAATCATAACATCTCATAAATTGGAACTTTTGTGGAAAGAGTCACCCAGCATTGCATTTATCACAGTTCCTAATTCCCTGCATATTAAATACGCCTTAGAAGCAGCAAAGAGGGGTTGCCATTTATTTATTGAAAAACCACTTTCTCATAACCTAAGGAATTTAAATTCCTTGTTTAATGTTATTAAACAGAAGAAACTTATAACGTTTGTAGGATGCAATATGCGTTTTTACTGGGCGATTTCTAAAATTAAGCATTTACTCGAGAAAAATACAATTGGAAAATTAATATCAGCCCGTATTGAAGCCGGGCAATATCTTCCCGATTGGCATCCACAGGAGGATTATAGGAAAATGTATTCAAGCAAAAGAGCATTGGGAGGAGGGGTAATTTTAGATGCTATACATGAGATTGACTATACTTGTTGGTTTTTTGGTGAGGCTGTAAATGTAATGAGTATGTACGGAAAATTAAGTAATCTTGAAATAGAGACCGAGGATATAGCAGAAATCATTCTTAAATTTAAAAACGGTCCATTCGTGAATATTCATATGGATTATATTCAGAGGAGCTATGCCAGAAGCTGTAAAATAATCGGAGATAAAGGAACGATAAAGTGGAATTTTAACGAACATTCTATAAAGTTATATTTAGCAAAGATAAAAAAATGGAAAGTATTTTCTGAGCCAAAAAATTACAATTTGAATCAGATGTATATTGATGAAGTGAAATATTTTTTAATGTGTGTGAATAAAAAACAGCCTACCTTTAACAATGTCTTTTCAGGACTTAGGACTTTAAAAATAGCCCTCAAAGCGAAAAGGAAAGGGGTATGTATAAGATGAGAAAAGAAGCTATGGGAAGAGTGCAACTTTTGTATAAGCAGGCAAAAAGGATAATCCCAGGAGGAACTCAGCTCTTGAGTAAACGTTCAGAACTACATCTTCCGGAGCTGTGGCCTGTTTATTATGAAAAAGCTAAGGGGTGTGAGATTTGGGATTTAGACGATAACCACTATATTGATATGAGTTATATGGGAATTGGTTCATGCGTATTAGGTTATGCTGATGGAGATGTTGATAAGGCGGTTAAAAAAGCTATCACTAAAGCATCTATGACGACATTAAATTGCGTTGAGGAAGTTGAGTTAGCAGAAACCTTATGCGCTATTCATCCTTGGGCTGATATGGCGCGGTTTGCACGAACAGGCGGAGAATCGATGAGTATTGCTGTTAGAATTGCCAGAGCTTATAGCGGCAAAGATTTAATTTTATTCTGCGGTTACCACGGCTGGCACGATTGGTACTTATCAGCCAATCTGGCCAATGATAAAGCTTTAAATGGACATCTTTTGCCAGGATTAGAACCAAAAGGTGTGCCGAGAGCATTAAAAGGAACAGCAATTCCATTTAATTATAATGATATAAATGGATTTTTGGAGTTAATAAAAAGATACAGAAAAAACATTGCGGCAGTGGTTATGGAACCAATAAGAAATTATTACCCAAAAGAAAAGTTTTTGGAAACTATAAGAGAAATTACGCAAAGATTAAAGATAGTTTTAGTATTTGATGAGGTCAGTTCTGGTTGGAGATTGAATGTGGGAGGCGCACATTTGCAATTTAAAGTTTATCCTGATATAGCCGTGTTTGCGAAAGCGTTGAGCAATGGCTATCCGATGGCGGCAATTATTGGCAGAAAGGAAATAATGCAGGTTGCCCAGGAAACTTTTATAAGCAGTACTTATTGGACCGAAAGAATAGGGCCTGTAGCCGCTCTTGCTACTATAAAGAAACTCAAAGAGAAAAAAATCCCTCAGCATCTTATTAAAATCGGCAAAGAGATTCAAGAGGGATGGAAAAAATCAGCAAAAAAACA
>DAOWKH010000018.1 GCA_030639955.1 Candidatus Omnitrophota bacterium
AATGCTGTTTTAGATATAAAAGAAGGGGAATCTCTGAGTTCTTTTACAGCATTTACTTTAAAAAAATATCCTCATGCTAAAGAAGTACAGATAAAAATTATTTCTTTTTCGAAGATTATTGAAGATATAGAAAGGATTGATGTTCTTAAAATGGACTGCGAGGGATGCGAGTTCTCTGCTATTCTCTCTTGTTCCCCAGCTTCTTTGAGGAAAATAAAAGTTATGGGTATTGAATATCATAATGACCCTTTACCTTTGATTGAGCATCTCAAGAAGGCAGGTTTTAATGTAGAGATTAAAAAAAAGCGTAAAAAGGCAGATGAATGTGGATTATTATTTGCAAAATCCTCTTAATTCGCACGGACAGATTTGGGAAGTTTATTTTGAACCTGCCGGCTTTCAGGGCGGTATTGGAAATTGGTCAAGGGGGAGAATTAAATAATTATGAAAGTGCTTGGAATAGGACCGCCGTGTGGACATGACCCTGCGGCTTGTTTATTAGTTGATGGTAAATTAGTAGCTTGTGTAGAAGAAGAGCGTTTTACGAGGGTAAAACATGCTTCAGGTCAGATTCCTCTCAATGCCTCTCGGTTTTGTTTAAATAAAGCTAATCTTTCAGGCAATGACTTAGATGCGGTTGCCTTTGCTTGGAGTCCAGAGGTATTTCTTAAAGCAAGATGGAAATATGCAAGGGGTATATTCTTAAAGAATCCCTATCAGGCAAGAAAGGCAATCAGTAAAGCTAAAAAAATAAATAGGATAAAGATTCAAATAGCTAAAGATTTATTAAATAAACTCCGCATAAATGAAGATAAAGTTAAAATGATTTTCGTGGAACACCATCTTGCTCATGCTGCTTCTGCTTTTTATCTATCAGGTTTTGATGAAGCGGCTATTATGAGCATTGATGGAAGTGGCGAGTATATTACTACTTTATTTGCTGAAGGAAAAGAAGGTAGAATGAATAAAATAAAAGAGTTTTATGAACCTAATTCTTTAGGACTTTTTTATTCTGCAATGACAGAATTTCTGGGATTTAGAGCAAATAATGGAGAATATAAGTTGATGGGTATGTCGCCTTATGGAGAGGCCTCAAAAATTAATCTTTCTCATATTATAGGATTATCTCGAAAAGGAAAGCATTTTTGGGTTAATTCTATCTATGTAAAACCAGATCCTAATAAATGTTATCGCCAAGGATTGTTTTATTCTCGGCAATTAGTTAAAGAATTAGGTCCTCCAAGAGAAGATAATGATTTAAATGAGCCTTTTATTCATATTGCTGCGGCAACACAAAAGAAATTAGAACATATAACATTGGAGCTTTTGGACAATTATCTTAGTGCTGTTCTCAAGAAGTATAAAAAATTGTGTTTTGCCGGTGGATGCGCTTTAAATGTACGCCTAAATAGAAAATTGCTTGAACACCCTCTTGTGGAAGAGTTATTTGTGCAACCAGCCTCTCACGACGCCGGTACCTCTTTAGGAGCAGCTGTCCTAGTTGCTCAAAAAGAAGGGGATAAAATAGAAAGAATGAAGGATGTTTATTTAGGGCCTGAATTTGACGATAAAGAAATAGAGTCTATTTTGAAAAGAAAGAGGGTTGTTTATCAAAAACTGGCAGATGTAAGCAAGACTGCGGCGGAGCTGCTGGCTGATGGAAAAATTGTTGGATGGTTTCAAGGAAAGATGGAGTTTGGTCCACGTGCTCTTGGTAACAGAAGTATTTTAGCAAATCCTGCTATTAAAGGTATAAGCGATACAATAAATGAAAAAATAAAATTCCGCGAGAAATGGCGTCCTTTTTGTCCTTCTATTCTTGTTGAATATGCTGAGGAAATTCTTGATTCAAATCATCCTTCACCATTTATGACTTTAAGCTTTATTGTAGCTGAAAAATGGCGTAGCCGTATTCCTGAAATTGTGCATATCGACGGAAGCACCAGACCCCAAATTGTTAGCCCCTTCAGCAATTCTAAGTTTTATAACCTGATTTCACATTTTTACAGTAAAACAGGTATTCCGCTTGTTCTGAATACTTCTTTAAATAGGAAAGGTGAACCAATTGTTTGTTCCCCGGAGGATACCCTTAATATGTTTTACAACTGTGGACTTGAATATCTTATTATAGGAGATTTCTTTATTCATAAGTAAATATTAAAACTAAAATAAAATGCAAAATATTCTCTTAATTCGCACCGATAGATTTGGTGAATTTATTTTGAATCTGCCGGCTTTTAGGGCTGTGCGAGAGAAATTCCCTAATTCGCATATTGCGGTAATGGCTCAATCTTATGTGGGGGGATTTATTGAGGGCAGTCCGAATAGAATAGATGAGATAATCACTTACAATCCTGAAAGACAAAAAGGAATTTGGCAGAGCTTAAAACTGATTTGGTCTTTGAAAAAGAGAAAAATCAATTTGGCAATCATTTTTAATCCCTCTAAGAAATTCAATATTATTACCTTTCTTGCCGGAATTCCGAGAAGGGTCGGCTATAATCGCAAATGGGGGTTTCTGCTTACCCATAAAATAGAGGACAAGAAATATTTAGGCGAGAAGCACGAGGTAGAGTATAATTTAGACTTAGCACAGCTTATCGGAGCCGAAACAAAAGATAAAAGTTTATTTATTCCAATAACTAAAGAAAATAAAGAATTTGTAGAAAAGAGATTAGCAAACCTTTACTTACACTCCGGGGGTGTAAGTGGTCAAGGAGAAACTTTGATTGCTGTCCATCCCTGGACCAGCAATCCCCAAAAGCAGTGGCAGATAGAGAATTTTGTTGAACTTGCCGAGAAAATTAGCCAATGGGAGAACTTTAGGGTGGTAATAATTGGGGGCAGAGAAGAGCGAGAATTTAGCCAGCGATATTTTGCAAATAACGAAAAGGGAATTGTTAATTTTACCGGTGAATTTACTTTAAGTCAATCAGCGGCTTTGCTTAAAAGATGCAAGCTGCTTGTTTCCTGCGACAGCGGGCCAGTGCATTTAGCCGCCGCTGTGGGGACGCCGGCAATAGCTCTTTTTAGAAGCAATATTCCCGGAGTAGGTGCAAAGAGATGGGGTCCCTGGGGAAAAGAGCATATTGTAATAGAAAAGATGAACCTTGAGCAGATTTCAGTGGAGGAAGTGATAAAAGCAGTAAGGGAAATTGCAATAGTGAAGCAATAAAATGAATT
>DAOWKH010000097.1 GCA_030639955.1 Candidatus Omnitrophota bacterium
AAATGGAAATTGATTGGAAATTAGAAATTGAAAATTGAAAATTTATTTTGAAGTTTGCTTCTGGTAGACTCTTACCCCCTTGAGCAAATCTATTGCCTGCTGGAGTTGAGAGTCATAAACCTCTTCTTTATCATTCTCGTCTTTTTTCTCCTCTTCATTCTTGATTTGTATATTTGATATTTGATTTTTGATTTTTGATATTATATCAGGTGCAATCCCCTCATCTCGAATGCACCTTCCTAAAGGAGTGAAGTATTTCGCCGTAGTCAAACGCAGACCCGAACCATCGGAAAGAGGCAAAACTGTCTGCACCGAACCTTTACCGAATGTTTTGCTGCCCAACAAAATACCCCGATGGTAGTCCTGAATTGCTCCGGCAACAATCTCGGAGGCACTCGCGCTGCCTTCGTTCACCAAAACAATTAGCGGGCAGCTGAAAAAAATACTATTCTTCTTTTCTCTCCCCTTAGACCTAAAACGCATCGTCTGCTTCTTTTCTCTCCCCTGAGTATAAACAATCAATTTTCCTCTTCTTATAAATTTACTGCTCACCTCTACCGCTGCCTCTAAAAGCCCGCCGGGGTTATTCCTTAAATCAAGGATCAAGCTATCCGTTTCTTCTTTCTCTAATTTATTTAATGCTTCTTCTAATTCTTCATCTGTCTTCTCATTGAAAACAATCAATTTGATATAACCAATATTGTCGGTTAATAACTTCACCTCTTTTACTGCTTTCACTTCAATAAGAGCACGCACAATAGTAAAGTCCAATAATTCCTTCTGCCCTTGGCGAATAGTTGTTAAAATTACCTCTGTGCCCGGTTCACCCCTTATCTTACCAACAGCATCATAAAGGGTAATATTTTTGGTGGATTTCCCGTTAATCTTCACGATTACATCAGCGGCTTTAATCCCGGCCTTGAATGCTGGGGTATCCTCAATAGGCGAAACAACAGTAAGCAAATTATCCTTGACGGTAATCACAATCCCTACTCCGCCAAACTCTCCCTTTGTTTCTATTTTCATTTCCTCGTATTCCTTGGGATCCATAAACTGGCTATGCGAATCTAAAGAAGAAAGCATCCCGCGCAAAGCCCCATAGATTAAATCCTTTGAGTCCACTTCTTGGACATAACCCTTGCGAATAAGAGTAATTGCTTCTGTAAATACGGGAATTTCCTGATAAAAGTCCTCTTCTGTTTGGGTCTGCTCCTCTATATTATTAACAGCAGTTTTCTCTTTTTTATCGGCATTGGATTTAATGATAACAAAAAAAGTAAAGGCAACGATTATCAAACTTAAAAATAATATTTTTTTAAACCCTTTCATTCTTCCTCCTTATACACCTTCTTCGGTTCAAATATCTTTTTATCAATAATTTTCCATTGTTTATCTTCTAAGCGGCGGTAGAAACAGGAATAATAGCCCTTGTGGCAAGCCCCGCCGATTTGCTCTACCTTTAACAATAAAGTATCTTCATCGCAATCAACATAAATCTCTTTCACAAATTGATAGTGCCCTGAGCTTTCTCCTTTCAGCCAGAGTTTATTGCGTGAACGGCTAAAAAAATGGGCCTTTTGGGTCTCCAGGGTCTTTTTAAATGCCTCGGCGTTCATATAAGCAAGCATCAAAACCTTATTGCTTTTAATATCCTGAACAATTACCGGGATTAGACCGTCCTGGTTAAATTTTAGCATTGATTGCCTCTCTCAAACTAAATCTCCCTTCATAGAGCGCCCGGCCAATTATTACCCCCTCTAAATTGGGAGAATTGAGCTTTTTTAATTTCTTTATGTCCTCTAAACAGGAGACGCCGCCGGCGACAATCAGCGGGATGCTGATTATCTCTAATACTCTTTCCAGAGCAGAAATATCTATCCCCTTCAAGGTTCCGTCTCTCTCAATATTCGTCCAAACAACTCTTTTTATCCCTGCATCCTTTAAAAATTTACCGAGCTCTTCAATATCTAATTCGCTTTTTCTCTGCCAACCCTGCAAATAAACCTTTTGCTGACAGGTATCAATGCTAACAATAATCCTTTCTAAATAATTCTCCACTGCCCAGTCAAAAAAATCCTTGTTCCTCACTCCGCTTGCCAAAATTAGATAAGAGACACCGCTACCGACAACCTTCTCAAAAACCTGTTTATTTCTAATCCCTCCCCCGAATTGAACAACCACCCCGATTTTAACTATCTCCTTTACAATGTTTAAATTACTAACAGCTCCTGTTCTTGCTCCATCCAAATCAACAATATGAATCCTTTCCGCCCCTTCTTCTTTCCATCTTCGGGCTATTTTCAAAGCATCGTCTTCATAAACAGTAGCTTTTTGAAAATCGCCTTTCCAGAGGCGAACTACCTTTCCCTGTTTTAAATCAATGGCCGGAATGATTAACACACCCTTCTCCTTCACTACGCTCAGTCGTCGGAATTATCAATTATCAATTACCAATTTTCATTGAATTTTTCCATCCTCCGTAGCAGGCTACTGCGGAGGACGGGCATTTAATTAATTATCAATTGAAAATTAAAGAATTGGAAATTGATTGGAAATTAGAAATTGAAAATTG
>DAOWKH010000001.1 GCA_030639955.1 Candidatus Omnitrophota bacterium
TCCCTGTTTATCCTGAATCTCAATCTTTACCCTGTTAAATAATTTCACCTTTGGTGAAATTCCGCCTTTGGCGGATTTAACAGGGTAAACCCTTTGCGCTTTGCGCTTTGCGCTTTGCGCTGTCACCGCCGCCACTTCGCGGGCAATACCCTGCACACTCAAACAATCCGGGCGATTAGGGGTAACCTCAATATCCAAAATCTTATCTTTGCCCTTAGAAATTGATTTAACCTCCAAACCAGCCATTGTCAATTTCTCGGCTAATTCTTCTACCGGTAAAGCAATATCTACATAATCTTTTAACCAATCTACACTTACTTTCATCTCTTAAATTATAACAATTTCCCCCTGATATTGTCAAGAGAAGGCTATCTTAATCTTATCACCGCTTCTGAAACCTTATCTTCGACAGTATTTAGAATTGCGAGCTTTAACTGGACATAATCGGCCCTGGGTAGAAATATAAAGCCGCTGATAAGATAGCCGGGGCGAATGTTTCTCCTTCCCCAATCCAAATAATGCAACTTCTTCGGGATATAAGAAGCGATGGAATCTCCGCCGACAACAGCACCCATAAAACCGCCCATTACTCCCATTGTTCCAGCCATTCTTCCTACTTTCCTCACTCGCCGTAGGCGAGAGCCTGCGAAATGACCCCGAAGTTTCGGGGGAATGAAGCAGGATAGAAATTTACCTAATTATTCATAATGAGTCCACATTCGAATAATCTTTACTGTTTTATATCGCTTTATAACTTGATAAACAAGACGATGTTGAATATTTATTCTGCGAGAATAGGCCCCTTTTAGATCACCTACTAATTTCTCAAAAGAAGGAGGAATTTGAAACGGATTCCTCTTTAGAATTTCAAGGATAGCTTCTGCTTTTGGGCGTAAGCCTGCAGCGGAAAGTTTTTTTGCGTCTTTTTGTGCCTGTTTTGTATAAACGAGTTTCCAGCTTACCACTTTAATCCCTTACTGCACTTTTTGAGAGGGGTCTTTAACCCTTGCCGAATAGATTCTCTCATTCCTGGAATTGAAAGCAGATATAATGTTTCCTTGATTGCACGCCAATCCTCTTCTGCAATCAAAACGGCATTATGTCTTTTGTCGGTAATCTGAATAGGTTCATGAGATTCAGCTGTTTTATCTAATAATTTATACATCCTGACTCTTGCCTCACTTGCTGTAAGCGTTGTCATTTTAATCGCCTCCATTTAAAGCGTATCATATAACGTACGCAATGTCAAGGTCCTTCGCTTCCTCCTTCGCCAATGCTACGGAGGACAAGAAAGCTTCGTAGGACAGCCTTGCCTGCGTTTCGTCTGGCTTTGCCAGCCGAAGCGCTCCGTCGCCATAGCTTTGAAGCGTCGGTGACCTTGGCGAAGGCTGGCGGAGAGGGTGGGATTTGAACCCACGAATCCTTTCGGATTACGCGCTTTCCAAGCGCGCGCACTCGGCCGCTATGCGACCTCTCCTGGTACGCCTGAGAGGATTTGAACCTCCGACCTTCGGGTCCGCAACCCAACGCTCTATCCAACTGAGCTACAGGCGCAAAAATCAGTCTACAGTTTTCAGTTTGCGGTCTACAGAAAAATAACCATTCATTTCTAATTCTTCTCTGTCTTCTGTTGACTGTTGACTGTCCTCTGAAACTACCCCACCAACACCTCTCCTTCAGCATATTTGTAAGTTAGCGGTTTGACTTTACTAATCAAAGAGAAACCGATGGCCAATGGTCCTACCCGTCCAATCAACATAATGATAGAAAGGGTGAGCTTGCCGATAGTGCTTAAGGAAGAGGTTATGCCGGTAGATAATCCTACCGTGCCAAAAGCCGAAACAACCTCAAAGAAAACTTTTAAAAAACCTACTTTTTCAGACACCAACAATATCAGCGTCCCCGAGATTACTACCAAAAGAGCAATAAACCCGATACCAAAAGCTTTATTAATCGTTTTCTGAGAGATATGGCGATTAAATAGATTTACACCCTCCTTGCCGCGCAACAAGGCAAAGAAAGAAAACAGCATTATCCCAAAAGTGGTCGTCTTAATTCCGCCCCCTGTGCTTCCCGGGGAAGCGCCAATAAACATCAGAATAATTACCGCAAGGAGAGTAAAGGAAGGCAACCCTCCAATATTAACTGTACTGAAGCCGGTACCCGTAGAGGCCGAGATTGCCTGAAAAAGAGAAGCCAAAACGGGGTGCTTAAATAGACCTCGGGTAGAAGAAAAAACAGCCACTGCCCCGCTGAGCATAATTAGCGCTGATAATATCATAACAAATCTGCTGTGGATTGAGAGACGCCACGGCCGAAAACGATTGACTATCTTAGCAAAAAGAGTGCGTAAATCATACAAAACAAAAAATCCAATGCCACCGGCAATACAAATAGTAAATAAAGTCAGGTTAATCGCAATATTGCTTTGATAAGAAACAAAACTGTTTGAAAAAGGCGAAAAACCGGCAGTGCAAAAGCCGGAAACAGCATGGAAAATCCCCAAATAGATTGCCCGCCCTAGGGGGAAGTCCTGCATAAAATTCAAGGTCAGGATAACCGCTCCTATGCCCTCAAAAAAAAGGGTAAATAAGATTACCGACTTGACAAATTTTATTATATCCTCGGAAAGATGCCCTATTGAAGTATGAAAAAGCATCCTGTGCTTCAAAGACAATCTTTTCCCCAGACCCAGAACAACAGAGACAATAAAAACCATATAGCCCAAACCGCCAATCTGCAGAAGGGTAAGAATAACTAACTGCCCAAAGAACGAATAAAAACTTCCCGTGTCCACAACTATCAAACCGGTAGTGGTAATTGCCGAAGTAGCCGTAAACAGGGCATTTATGCAGGTCTGCGAACTGCCCTTTGCCAATGAAATCGGCAAGCTCAGCAGTGTCGTCCCGAGCAAAATAAGCAGGACAAACCCGCTAAGCAGAAAATGAACAGAGGTAAATTTTATTTTAGGAAGCTTCATATCAAA
>DAOWKH010000095.1 GCA_030639955.1 Candidatus Omnitrophota bacterium
TTGCCGAAAGAAAACGCGCGGCTGAGAAATACCGCTCTGAGGGACAGGGGCGACGGGCTGAAATCGGTGGCCAGAGAGTAAAGGAATTAAAACTGATTACCTCTGAGGCCTATAGAAAGGCCCAGGGGCTCAAGGGTAAGGCCGATGCTTCTGCAATAAGCATATATGCCCGAGCGTATAGCCGAAATCCTGATTTCTACTCATTCTTGAAGACCTTAGAGACATACCAGAAGACCATCGATGAAAATAGCACTATAATTCTGACCACTGATAGCGACTACTATAAATACTTGAAAGAAATGAGTCCTGGGAAATAAACCCTCTCATTTTCCTGCCTACCTACTCGCCTCGCTTTGCGAAGCGAGTAGGTAGGTTGACCTTAAACAGAATATCTGCTAAAATAACCCAAAGGGTAGTTTTATAATCCTTTGGGTTTTTTTATATTATGTGTTATTGGATATTAAGAGCAGGGGTTATTGTTATATTAAAGTTGTTCTTTTGGCTTAAGGTAGAAGGGTTAAAGAATTTGCCCCAAAAGACCAATTTTATAGTAGTTGCTAATCACAATAGCTTTTTAGATCCTTTGGTTATTGGAGCGGCTATCCCCAAAAAGGTTTACTGGATGGCCGCAAGAGGAGTCTATCGTATATCTTGGCTAAGATGGTTTTTGCGAAAAACAGAGAGTTTGCCAACTGGCGGTTCATCAGAAAAGGCAATTTATTTGTTGACTAAAAGTAAGAATGTGGGTTTATTTCCGGAAGGGACGCGCAGCTTTGACGGGCGACTCAGGGAGTTCAGGAGAGGGGTAGCCCTGTTGGGACTTAAGAGCGGAAGGCCGATTGTGCCCTGCGCAATTTTAGGTAGTTATGAAGCGCTTCCGAGGCGAGCTAAATTTCCCAGGTTATTCCGAGCCATAAAGGTAAAAATCGGCAAGCCAATATATCTGTTAAAAGAATTTGAAGATGTAATCGATGACATATATTTGCAGGAAGGGATTTTAAAAATCAGAAATGCAATTAAGGAGATGATAAATGCCGTCTGAGGATTTAATAGCGATAAAAATTTCAAGAGTAATACCGGCTCAGAAATGGAAGGTAATTCGTCGTCTGACGAAAGTTTGGGAATTTCCCACATATATATCCTGTGTTAAAGAGGCATCTGTGATTCAAAAAACCAGGCATAGAATGACCACCAAATGGCGGGTGCAGGTTGACAAGGTTCCCATAAGCTGGATAGAAGAAGACCTCCTTGCACTTAGACGAAATGCTATTTATTTTAGGGCAATAGAAGGAGATTTAGAGGAATTTAGAGGAGAGTGGAGATTTCAAGACCATCCTGAAGGGACCGAGGTTATAGTAAATGTTTATTTAAAAGTGGGTATTCCGGCAATCAAAGATTTTGCCGAGCCCTATGTGAAAAAATTGCTTACCAGGAATTTTGAAGCCATATTAGAGGCATTGGAACACCGGTTAATATCTGTCCGATATGATAGTTTGAAACGCGGAGATAGCCAGAAGATGGTCGGGTTTGGCATTTTGGGACATTTTTATAATTTCAAACATCTAACAAGATGCTTGAAGATGCTTAATCCAGATTTTAAACTGCCCTCTAAGGAATTTCTGAACAATCTATTTAGCGTAAGCCCTTCTTTTAAGATGTTCGATATGAAAGAGTTTAGGTCTAAAACAGGAGATACGACCTTTGGTTGTTTTATCGTCTGCACATTTATACCTGATATGTTATCCAAGGATATCCATGCTGTTTATGCAAAAGTAGTTCGTGCCTGCAAATTGGCAGAAAAGCAGGGGGTGGGTATTGTAACACTTGGGGGATTTGCTTCGATGGTCGGAGAGCGGCTTGGACACCGGATAAGTGAAGAAGTAGATATACCGATTACTACCGGCAATACCTACACTGCTGTATTAGCGGTTGATGGAGTTGAGAGAGCAGCCCAGCTTTTGAACAAGGAATTAAAAGACCTAAAGATAACTATAGTTGGCGGCACCGGTGATATCGGCAGCGCTTGCGCTCGCGCATTGTCTGAGAGGACTAAACAGGTAACCATAACCGGCAGGACAAAATCTAACCTTCAGCTTCTTAGAGCCGAACTCAGAAAAAAGCACAAGGCGAGGATTGAAGCGACCACTGATAATAAAAAAGCAGTCCGAGATGCAGATATAGTTATAGCCGCCGCAAATGTTTCTTCCTCAATACTCAATCTGGAATGGTTTAAACCCGGTTCAATTATATGCGACCTTGCTTACCCTAAGAATATTTCTTATACATCTACAAATAGAAGAGATATTTTGGTATTTTCAGGGGGGCTTACTTCTCTGCCTACGCCTATCGATACAGGCATCGATATGGGTTTGCCCTCTGTTAATATTTCCTATGGATGTTTCTCCGAAGTGATAATATTGGCGCTTGAACGCCGTTTTGAAAACTATAGCTATGGCAGAGGTAATATAAGCTTAGAAAAAATGGATGAGATGAGAGGGTTAGCGGCTAAGCATGGTTTTGAGTTAGCCCCATTTTTCTGGGCCGAGCGTTCAATCGAAAAAGAGGATATTGAGGAAATAAA
>DAOWKH010000124.1 GCA_030639955.1 Candidatus Omnitrophota bacterium
CTTCTATAAACCCCTGTTTATCTAAAAAGCTCCTTACCTGAAAACAAACTCTATACCGAAATGCAAGCATATCCTGCATCTGCGGATTTCTTAAATCCAGATAACGGTAGGTCAAGCGCAGTTCTTCATCAACTTCTTTATCTCCGAGCTCAAAAGGTAATGTCTCTGATTTGTTTAAAACCTCTAAATAAGAAACATTGATCTCTATCTCGCCTGTAGAAATCTTGGGATTTAATGTTCCTGGCGGCCTCTCTTGCATATCTCCTTTGACCAAAATTACATCCTCTGCTCTTAGGTAGTTTGCTGATTGGTGAACAGAGGGATTTTTTTTAGAATTGAACACGAGCTGAGCAATCCCAGAGCTATCCCTTAGGTCAATGAAGATCAATTTCCCGTGGTCTCGCCGACAATCTACCCAGCCGCACAAAACTACTTCCTCGCCGACATTACTTTTATTTAGTTGTCCGCAGTTGTGAGTACGCATCTTCTAACTTTATCTCCTTCTGCTCCTTCGTCTCCATATTTCTCAGAATAATTATCCCTTTTTTTAGCTCCTTTTCTCCCAGAAGAACAGCAAATTTTGCCCTCATTTTATTGGCAACTCTCATCTGCGCTTTTAAACTTTTATCCTGATAGTCAATCTCGCAGGCAATCCCCTTTTCTCTTAACCCTCGCATAATCTTATAACTTTCTCTATAAGCCGCTTGCCCCAGAGCGGCAAAGAAAATAAACAGAGAACTGTTCTCCGTAACTAAAGTGCTCACTGCGGATACCCTCTCCATGCCTAAAGAAAACCCTACGGCGGGCTCTGGCTTCCCGCCCATCTGCTCAATCAGATTGTTGTATCTCCCGCCAGCGGCTAAGGCATTTTGGCTGCCTAAATCCGGATGAGTTATTTCAAAAACAGTATCGGTGTAATAATCCAGACCGCGAACAATGCGTGGATTGATAACATAGTGATTTGAGTGAGGCGAAACCTCACTCAAAATCTCTTTCACCTCTGTAAAATGGAGGTTACACCTTTGGCAGAGGTGTTCAAGGATAGAGGGGGCCTTTTGAATAAGGAGCTGGCAATCTTGTTTCTTACAATCTAATATTCGTAGAATATTTGTCTTAAATCGGCGCTGACAATCAGGGCAAAGCAGTTCAATTCTGTCTTGAAAATATTGGCGTAGTGCGGCTTTATAATTGGGCTGGCACTGCCGACAACCAATGTTGTTGAGTTCAATCTGATAATTACCTACCTTTGCTGCTCTTAAAATATCACTAACCAGGCAGATTACCTCGGCGTCCAAATAGGGGCTATTGCTACCGATAGCTTCTGCCCCTATTTGATAAAACTGCCGCCTTCTCCCTTTTTGCGGCCTCTCCTTGCGGAACATCGGACCTGAATAATAATACTTTGCCAGCTCTCCTTTCTTATCAACACTGTGCTCAATGTACGCCCGGACAATGGAAGCAGTCTGCTCGGGACGCAGGCAGATTTCTCTCTCTTTGCCCTGCGAAAAGGAAAACATCTGCTTTTGAACGATATCCGTATCCCTGCCCACGCTCTGGCAAAACAAAAAACTCTCTTCTAATACAGGTGTTCTAATTTCAGAATAGCCATAGAGATGAAAAACCTCTCTCGCTTTTTCTTCAATCGCCTGCCACTTTCGGGTCTCTTCGGGCAGAATGTCCTTCATTCCGGGTAGAGATTTTATTTTGAGCATCCTTTTCCTTCCACAACTTATATTCCATACTATCTCTTAACGCCTGCCAGCTTGCCTCAATGATGTTCTCAGAAACCCCCACGCTGCTCCAGGTATCTTTTTTGTCCTGGGATTGGATCAAAACGCGCACCTTAGCCGCTGTCCCCGCTTTAGCGTCCAACACCCGGACTTTAAAATCAGAGAGATGCATCTCTGCTAAAACAGGATAAAAATCGGTTAGCGCCTTTCTCAAAGCCCTGTCTAAAGCATCTATCGGCCCATCTCCATCAGCAGTGCTGTGTTTTTTTGTCTCGTTAACCTTAATCTGGACGCTTGCCTTAGAGGTTATCTCTTTGTCCTTTTTTTCAATAACTATACGAAAACCTTCCAATTTAAAAAAGTCCTTATACCGACCCAGGGCTTTATTCATCAATAGCTCAAAAGAGGATTCTGCGGCTTCAAACTGATAGCCCTGATTTTCTAAATTTTGCAAAAGTTCTAAAATCTTTTTTGTCTTGGGGTCTCCTTTGTTTATGTCAAGATTCAACTCCTTTGCTTTTAGCAGAATATTGCTCTTTCCGGAGAGTTCTGAAAGTAGAAACCGCCTCCGATTGCCCACTAAAACCGGGTTTATCTGTTCGTAACTTTTCGCATTCTTGACTACCCCGTCAATATGCACTCCGCCCTTGTGAGCAAAGGCACTTTTGCCTACAAAGGGTTGATTATTCCGGGGAATCATATTGGCAAGCTCGGCAATGTAATGAGCGGTTTCGCTAAGTTTTTTTAGATTTTCGTCCGAGATACAATCAATGTTTAATTTTAATTTTAGATTGGGAATAATGAGGCAGAGGTCGGCATTGCCGCATCTTTCACCATAGCCATTAATCGTCCCTTGCACCTGTGTACATCCTTCTTCTACCGCCGCAATTGTATTGCTCACCGCCACCCCAGAATCATTATGGGTGTGAATACCGAGGGGAATTTTGATTCTTGATTTTACAAAAGAGACAACCTCTTTCAAATAAGAGGTGAGTATCCCACCGTTGGTTTCGCAAAGAATAATGCAATCTGCTCCGGCATCCTGAGCGACAAGAAGTGTCTTCAAGGCGTAATTTCTGTTGGCGCGGAAGCCATCAAAAAAATGCTCGGCGTCATAAAATACCTTTTTATTCTGCTTCTTTAAATAATCCACCGAATCAAAAATCATATGTAAATTCTCATCCAAATCCACCTTCAAAATATCGCTGACCTGGAAATCCCAGCTTTTACCGAAGACAGTAATTATCTCCGTTTCCGCCTTGAGCAAATGTCTAATGTTACTATCCTGCTCTGCTTTTTGCCTGGCCCGCCGCGTGCTGCCAAAGGCGGTGAGCTGAGCCTGCTTCAAAACAATTTTCTTTGCCTCTTTAAAAAA
The DNA here is from genome assembly GCA_030639955.1 of Candidatus Omnitrophota bacterium. Taxonomy (GTDB): domain Bacteria; phylum Omnitrophota; class 4484-213; order 4484-213; family 4484-213; genus 4484-213. The sequence continues at coordinate 3,106 of DAOWKH010000124.1, forward strand.
ACGGGCATCTTTGGGATTAGAGCCCGGCCAGCCGCCTTCAATATAATGAATACCCAGAGCATCCAATTTCTGGATGATTCTGAGTTTATCCTCTAAAGAAAAAGAGACGCCTTCTCCCTGCGCTCCGTCTCTAAGAGTTGTATCATAAAGCTCGACCTCTTTCATTTATCTCCCCAATTTAAATTTTTTATGAATTGCCCGCACTGCTTTTCTGCCGTCATTTTTTTTTACTACACAAGAGATTTTTATCTCCGAAGTGCTAATCATCCCGATATTTATCTTCTGTTCAGCCAAGGCAGAAAAAACCCTTGCGGCAACCCCGGAATGACTGCGCATGCCTACACCTATAACAGAGACCTTGGCAATATCCTCATCATAGTTCACCCCTTTTGCTCCTATCTTATCGGCTATCTTTTTTATCTCCTTTAGGGTCTTCTCCAAATCTTCTTTTTGGATGGTAAAGGAAAGGTCGGTTTTCGGTTTTCGGTTTTCGGTTTTCGGTTTTCGGTGACTGATATTCTGAATAATCATATCTACATTTATATTCCTCTGGGCGATACCCGCGAAGATTTTGGCAGCAACCCCGGGTTTATCCGGGACATCTAAAACAGTAACCTTTACCTCTTTTTCATCAATAGCTACAGCGGTAATTAGGTGTTCTTCCATATCAAAGTCCCCCTTCCTGGATTAAAACTTGAACCCACATAAATAGGGATATTATTCTTCCCGGCCATCTCTACCGCCCTCAGTTGTAAAATTTCAGCCCCTAAAGAGGAAAGCTCGAGCATTTCCTCATATTCTATCTTCTCAAGCCGCTTTGCCCGGGGAACAATCTTGGGGTCAGCAGTATAGACCCCTTGCACATCGGTATAGACCTCGCACCTCTTTGCTTTTAAAGCCACGGCTAAGGCCACCGCGGTCAGATCTGAGCCCCCTCTTCCTAAAGTCGTTATTTCACTCTCAGAGGTTATTCCTTGGAAACCGGCAACTACTACAATATTCCCATCTCTGAGAAGCTTGTTTATCCGCTGGGGATTGATAGCCAATATCCTCGCCTTGGTGTGCAGATTATCAGTGATTATCCCGCTCTGCAAGCCGGTAAGCGAGACTGCCTTCTTGCCTAAAGAGGAAATAGCCATTGCCAGCAGAGAGGAAGAGAGCTGCTCGCCGGTAGAAATGAGCATATCTAATTCTCGTTGCGGCGGTTGGGAAGAAATCTGGGAGGCCAAATTCAGCAACTCATCGGTAGTGTCCCCTAAGGCGGAAACTACTATCACCAAAGAATTATCCCTTTTAAAAGCAACAATCCTCTTGGCAAGGGCTTTAATCCTCTGGGGGGTCTTTAGAGAACTCCCACCATACTTCTGTATAATTAGCATCTTAATAATTTTAATTGTTTTAATTAACGCTTAAGAACAGGCAATTAATTTTCAATTTTCAACTTCTAATTTCCAATCAATTTCCAAGTCTTTAATTTTCAATTGGAAATTAATTAAATGCCCGTCCTCCGCAGTAGCCTGCTACGGAGGATGGAAAAACTCAATGAATCCGCCAATTCGGCGGAGGTAATTGAAAATTTATCTTAAAAAGTATTCCATAAGTTTCCACCCTTGCTTAATTCGCAGTTTGCTTTTGCGGGCAGTGGCTTCGCTAAACAACTCTATTTCGTCAGGGCTAATCCCTTTTCCGCTGATAAGAAAAGGCACCATATCTGCACAATGTCTGCGCAACTCCAGAGGCGTAAAATGGTCAGGGAGGATTAACACCCGCCCGGAATTCGTCTTGAGATATTCCCTTGCCTTTCCTACGATAAAACGGTCAATCTCCTCAATCGCTTTGATCTTCTCTCTTAAGTCGCCGTTGTGCCCGGCTTCATCCGGGGCTTCAATATGCACATAAACAAAATCTCTATTCTGCAAGATAGCGATTGCTTCCTCTCCTTTCCTGGCATAATTAGTATCATAATAACCCGTCGCCCCTTCTACCTTGATCACCTCTAAACCGATTGTCTTACCAATCCCTTTAATTAAATCTACCGCTGAGATTACTGCCCCTCTAATACCAAATCTTTCCTCAAAACAAGGAAGCTCTAATCTTGCTCCTTGCCCCCAGAGCCAGATCATATTAGCTGGGTTCTCCCCTAAATCTATGCGCACGCTATTAATCTCTTCCTGGTTGAGAATAGAATATGACTTCTCGGTTAGGTCTCTTAAGAGTTCCGCTCCTTCACCCGCAGGAAGATTTTCCGAGAGCCGCTCGTTGATAATATTATGCGGCGGAATGGTTTTCAGAGTTAAAACTCTTTTGTCTCCTTTGATAATTAGCAGATGGCGATAGCTTACCCCAGGATAAAATCTGATAAATTCGTTTGCCAATTTCTCATTCAATTTTGAAATCAGAATCTTTGCCTCGGCAGTAGAGATATGACCGGCGCTGTAATCAATCAATCTATCGCTATCTTCACTCGCAGTAATTAGATTGCATCTAAAGGCAATCTCATCCTCGCCTAATTTTATTCCCAGATTGGTTGCTTCTAAAGGACCTCTGCCAGTATAATATCGGTGCGGGTCATAGCCGAGAATGGAGAGATTGGCCACATCGCTGGCCGGCTCCATATTGCGCGGGATTGTGCGCGCCAATCCTGTTTCTCCTTGCTGGCACAACGCGTCCATATTAGGGGTCTTGGCTACATCTAATGGCGTCTTCCCGAATAGCCCCTCGCAGGGATAATCAGCCATTCCATCAGGAATTATTACGATATACTTCATAATTTTATCTCCTTCACTACTGCTTCCATACCTGCATCCACAACCTTTGGTTTTTCAATACTCTGAATTGCCCTATCCGGGTCTTTCAATCCATGTCCGGTGAGAATACAAACAATAATTTTTGATTTTTGATTTTTGATTTTTGATTTTTTAAAATACCCTCTTTCTGAAAGTTTTATCATTCCGGCTACGGAAGCGGCTGAAGCCGGCTCAACAAATATCCCTTCTTTCTCGGCCAATAATTTATAAGCCGCCAAAATCTGCCCATCGCTCACGCTCTCGATCAACCCACCCGATTCATCTCTTGCCTGTTCTGCCTCTTTCCAGCTTGCCGGATTGCCAATCCTGATTGCCGTAGCAATTGTCTGCGGCTCTTTAACCGGAAAACCCTGGACAATCGGCGCCGCTCCTTCGGCTTGAAAACCAAGCATCCGGGGTAAATCCTTAATCCTCTGCTTGGCTTTATATTCTTTATATCCCTTCCAATAGGCAGTGATATTACCAGCATTACCCACCGGGATTGCCTGATAGCTGGGCGCCCTTTGTAAGGTGTCGCAGATTTCAAAAGCGGCAGTCTTCTGCCCTTCAATGCGATAGGGGTTTAGAGAATTTACCAGGGCAATCGGGTATTTGCGGGCAATCTCGCGGACAATATTTAAGGCGGCATCAAAATTCCCTCTGATTGCAATAACCTGAGCATTGTGAATTAGCGCCTGAGCCAACTTGCCCAAGGCAATTGCCCCTTCGGGAATAACTACCACACACTTAATTTTTGCCCGCGCGGCATAGGCGGCGGCTGAAGCCGAGGTATTGCCGGTAGAGGCACAGATTACTGCCTTATAGCCATCCTCAACTGCCTTGGAAACAGCTAAGGTCATTCCTCTATCTTTGAAAGAACCGCTGGGATTTACGCCCTCATATTTCAGAAAGGCAGGGATTCCGATAAACTTGCTTAAATAAGAAGCGGGAATTAACGGCGTATTCCCTTCGTTTAAGGTTATTATCGGCGTCTTCTCGCTAACCGGGAGAAAGTCCTTATAGCGATTAATTATTCCAGAGGACATATTTCTTTTAAATCCCAATGACCAAACCCCAATGCCCAATCAAGCCCGAAACCCCAAACCCCAATGTTGTGATTTCTTGTTTGGGATTTAAAACATTGGGATTTGATTGGTCATTGGTCATTAGGATTTGGGATTTTCTGAACTTTGGCTTTGCCAAAGTTCAGTCACTCTTCTATCCTTACTGCCAATCTCTCTTTGACTATCGGTAATTTATCTATTTCCCTAAGCGCCCTTTGTATATCTTTCTCTTTTGCATAATGGGTCATCATCACAATAGGCACTATTTCTTTCTCTTTGCGTTCTTTTTGGATTACGCTGGCAATGCTCACCCTTTGCTCTCCTAAAATCTTGGCAATCGCTGCTAATACCCCGGGTTGGTCAACCGCCAAAAAGCGGATATAATAACTTTTTTCCAGTTCCTCTATCTTTTTAATCTCTAATTTGGTTTTTGAAACTGTGGACTGCGGACTGTGGACTGTGGACATGGCTATTTCCCCTAAATCCGCAACTATCGCACTGGCGGTGGGCAGCATCCCCGCCCCTTTGCCATAAAAAAATAGCTCACCCGCCATATCTCCTTTTAAAGAAAGAGCATTAAAAGCCCCTTTTACTCTTGATAAAAGACACTCCTCAGAAATAAGGGCAGGATAGACATAAACTCCGGCAGTATTTTCTTTAAAACTTTTAGCGATTGCTAAAAGTTTTATTGTATAACCAAACTCGCGCGCATATCTTAAGTCCTCTAATCTAATATCCTCAATCCCCTGGCAAAAGATATCTTCTAACTTTATATCGGCGTCAAAAATGAGCTGGGCCAAAATGGCAATCTTGTGACGAGAATCAATCCCCCGCGTATCTAAAGCAGCATCTGCCTCGGCAATCCCTTCTTTTCTTGCCTGAGCAAGGGCTTTCTCAAACTCCCAATTATTTTCTTCCATTTTGGACAAAACATAATTAGCAGTTCCGTTTACAATTCCTAACAGAGAATCTATCTTGTTGGCGAGCAGTCCTTGTTTTAAAACCTTGATTATGGGAATACCACCGCAAACAGCTGCCTCAAATAAAATCTCTCTTTTGTTTTCAGCAGCAATCCTGAATAGCTCCTCGCCCTCTTCGGCTAATAACGCTTTATTCGCCGTAATCACATCTTTCTTGTTTCTCAGGGCTTTAATAATAAATTCCTTTGCCGGATGGATTCCGCCGATGAGCTCAATGAGCACATCAATCTCAGGGTCATTCAAAATCTTATCTACATCGTTGGTCAAAATTTCCTTGCTTACTTTTACACATCGAGGAGAGTTAATATCCTTATCAGCGATTGCCTTAATTTTGAATTCGCAATTGGTTTTTTGCTCAAGACCTTTTTTTTTCTTTTGCAAAACCTTTACTACCCCTGAGCCAACTGTTCCAAAGCCGACTAAACCGATGTTTATTATTTTCATTGTAAGGTTTGGTCGGGACGGCCGGACTCGAACCGGCGACCCCTTGAACCCCATTCAAGTGCGCTAAGCCAAACTGCGCCACGCCCCGAGAAGGGTGCCCCCGACGAACATCGGGAGGCACCCTTGTTTTTAATTTATTTCGCTGCTTTCTTTAATGCTGCTCCGGCAACAAATGCAGGCACCTTCTTTGCCTTAATCTTGATCTCCTTGCCGGTCTGAGGATTTCTGCCTATTCTTGCTTTTCTGGAGCGAACCAAAAAACTCCCTAAGCCGATAAGCTGCACTCTATCCTTTTTGCGCAATGCCTTCTTAATTGCTTCAATAAAGCCGTCGATTACCTTTCCGACATTCGCCTTGGAGAGTTTTGTCTTGGCAGCGATTGCTGCTACTAACTCTGCTTTATTCATCTTTTCTCACCTCCTTTCCTCACTCGCCGAAGGCGAGAGCCGAAGTTCCCCGAAGGGGAACTGAGGATAGAAAGTTTGCGTAAGCAAACTTTCGTTATCCATTTCCCTCGCTCGCCATAGGCGAGTATATTTCATTCTTCTTTCATCTCCCTTAACATCAAATCCCTGACTGCCTGGCGGGGATGTTTATTTTCAAACAGCACTGAATGGACTTCTCTACTAATCGGCATCTCTATATTATATCTCTCGGCTAATTTTATTACTGACTGCAGTGTATTCACTCCCTCGATAGCCATCTCTGTCTTGGACAAAATCTCCTTGAGGTTTTTCCCTTGGGCGATCTCCTCACCCAGGTTTCTATTACGGCTGTAGCCACTGAAACAGGTCGCTACCAAATCTCCCATCCCGGAAAGCCCGCTAAAAGTGGAAAGCGAACCACCCATTTTTGTCCCTAATTTACTTATCTCTGCCAAGCCGCGGGTAATTAAAGCCGCTTTAGTATTCGCTCCTAACCCCAAGCCATCACACATCCCCACAGCAATCGCAATGACATTCTTTAAGGCCCCTCCTAATTGCACGCCAATAATATCACAACTGGCGTAAACCCGGAAGTCCTGGTTAGAAAATATCTGCTGAACTCTCTGGGCGGCTTTTTTATCTAAAGAGGCAACTACAACCGCGGTAGGAATATTGCCGGCTACCTCTTCGGCATGGCTGGGCCCAGAAAGGATGCACAGTTTATCCACCTGCCCTAACTCTTGACTAATAACCTCAGACATTAACATCAAAGTCCTCTGCTCAATCCCTTTGGCTACATTTACTACTATCCTCTGGCAAAGAGCAAAACCTTTCAGTCGCTTTACTACTGAACGCATAAACTTGGCTGGAATAGCCAGAATAATTATTTCTGTTTTCTCAACTGCCCTCTCCAGATCGGAGAGAATAGTAACAGTTTCAGGGATTTTAACGCCGGGTAAAAATTTTTTATTCTCGCGGCCCCTGCTCAAAAAGTTAATATATTCAGGGAATGCACCCCAGAGATAAACTTTATTTTTATCACTTAAAAGAATACTGAGAGCCGTGCCCCAACCACCATCGCCTAAAACAGCAATCTTTATGCTACGCATAGTTTAACAAAGTTTCAGCTTTTAGTCAATAATCAAATCTGCACAGGGCGTTAAATCCAGACCTGCAAAGTGTTTTTCATTCTGCAGATGATAAGCCAACCCGGCTACCATTGCCGCATTATCGGCACAGAATTGGAAAAGAGGATAAAAGAGCTCTATCCCTTGCTCGGCTGCCTTCCTAAACATTTCTTTCTTTAAATAAGAATTGGCTGTTACCCCTCCTCCCAAGATCAGATTTCGGCATCTTTTGAATAAGCAGGCAGCAATTGCCTTCTCTACCAAAACATCAACTACTGCCTTCTGGAAACCCGCAGCAATGTCTTCTGTCTTCTGTCTTCTGTCTTCTGTCTTCTGTCTTCTGGCTTTATATAGCACCGCCGTCTTTATCCCGCTAAAACTAAAATCAAAATCTTTTAAATTTGCACAATTAAATCTTACTCTGCGCCCATCTCCTCTAAGGGCTGATTTCTCAATTACCGGACCCCCGGGATAGGCCAAATTTAATATTTTGGCAACCTTGTCAAATGCTTCGCCAGCAGCATCATCACGGGTCTGTCCCAATAATTGATAATCCTCAAAATTTCTTAAATAGATGAGTCCTGTGTGCCCACCGGAAATAACCATCCCCACAGCCGGGAAGACACCCTCCGGGCTGAACTCGCTGGAAGAATTTAAAAAAGGGGAATAAAGATGGGCGAGCAAATGATTTACTTTTATTAAAGGAATCTTTTTACTAAAAGCCAACCCTTTGGCAAAGCAGACTCCTATTAGCAGAGCTCCTATTAATCCCGGGCCATAAGTAACTGCGATGGCTCCTATCTCTTTTAAATTGACCCCTGCCTTTTTCAGAACCCAATTTATCTTCTGTAAATGCACCCGAACCGCTATCTCCGGAACAACCCCCCAGAATCGTTTATGGGAAAAAACACTGGAAAAAACCACGTTGGAAATTACTCTCTGGCCATTTTCAACAACAGCAATGGCCGTCTCGTCACAGGAGGTTTCTATGCCTAGAATTAACACACCCTTCTCCTTCGCTATGCTCAGTCGTCGGAATTATC
>DAOWKH010000080.1 GCA_030639955.1 Candidatus Omnitrophota bacterium
AATAGAGCAGGTCGCCGATAGTAAAAATGCCACAGCGCTGAAAAAGTTTCAGCCGCTGAGGGCCTACTCCCTTTACATATTGCACCGAATCAGATAACTGTTGCATTTTGTAGAAAAATGTGATAATATATTTGTTGAGGTAATTATGTCCAAAATATGTGCAATCTGCGGAAAAGGGCCGATGGTGGGCAACAAAATTGCCCGCCGTGGACTGGCCAAAAAAAAGGGAGGCGTAGGTAAAAAGATTACCGGCATTACCAAACGCCGTTTTCTTCCCAACCTCCAAAATGTAAAAACCGTTATCAACGGCGTGCATAAAACCTTAAAGGTTTGCGCCAAATGCATAAAAGCAGGAAAGGCAAGCTCAACTTTGGCAAAGCCAAAGTTGAAAAATCCCAAATCTCAATGACCAAATCCCAATCAAGCTCCAAACCCCAAATCCCAATTATTTCTTTTATTTTGTTTCTTTTGTTTGGGGCTTTAAAAATTGGGATTTGATTGGTCATTAGTCATTGGTGCTTGGGGCTTATCTTTCTTTCCCTTCCTTAATCATATCCATCAATCTTCTTTCTGCCGGACAGATATATTCGCAAGCCCCGCATTCAATACAATCCTCTATATTTAATTCCTTCGCTGCATCCCATTTCTTTTTCTCCACAGCTAAACTAATCAAAGAAGGATTTAAATTTACTGGACAAGCTTCTACACACTTTCCACAACGCAGGCAGGGATTTTCCTTTTTGAGCTGATTTTTTCGCTTTGCCCACTGGGGAGCTTTCAAAAACAAAATTCCACAACTCCCTTTAACTACGGGAACCTCCAAACTCTGCTGGGCTAAACCCATCATCGGTCCACCCATAATCACTTGCTCTGGTTCTTGTTTAAATCCCTTGCATTCTTTTATCAAATCCTTTATCGGCGTCCCTATTCTAACTTTCAGGTCTTCTGCCTGCCTCAAGGCATCGCCGCTAAAAGTAATCACCCGTTCATAAAGCGGTTTCCTTAAATAAACCGCCTCGTAGATAGCAAACACCGTGGCCACATTATTTACCACTACCCCCACCTCATAAGGCAATCCCCCTGAAGGTACTTTTCTGTTTAGAATTGTCTCAATAAGCTCTCTTTCTCCGCCCTGGGGATATTTTGTCTTTAAAATTTCTATTTCTACCCCTAAGGGGCAAAAATGACTCATTCTCTTGGCGGCGTCCCTCTTGTTGTCCTCGATGCCGATATAGCCTTTTTTAACCCCAAGGGCTTTCATTACTAATTCCATCCCTTTGATAATCTCCTCCGGCTTTTCTAACATCAGCCGATGGTCGGCGGTCAGATAGGGCTCGCACTCAGCCGCATTCAAGATAAAACAATCTACCTTTTGGGGAGGCGAGAGCTTGAGCGCGGTGGGAAAGGCCGCTCCCCCCAAGCCGACAATCCCGGCCGCCGCAATAATCTCTTTGAGCTCTTCGGGAGAAAGGTCGTTAATATCCTGCACATCGTTTAAAAACTCCTTTTCGTCTCTGCCGTCAGATTCAATAATTATGGTTAAATCTTTGATATCTTTTACCTCTCCGGAAATGGAGGAATGAACAGAGGCGCTAATTTTTCCTTTTGCTTCACCAATCTTTGTTCCCGCCCTTACTTTATCTCCTATGTTTACAACTGGCCGGGCAGGGGCTCCGGTGTGCTGATTTAAAGGAATAATAACACGGGAAGGCAAAGAAGCAGTCTTGATAGGTTTGTTCTGGGTGAGGTGTTTAAAGGTAGGAGGGTGAATACCGCCGCGAAAGGTCTTCATTGCTGTATCTCAATCGCTTTTACCGGACAGATTCTTAGACATAACTCGCAGGCAATGCATTTACGCTTGTCAAACTCTATCTTCATCTGCGGTCTCTTAAAACTCAATGCCTGTGTGGGACAGATATCTACGCATAGACCACAATGGGTGCATTTTCGCTCATTCCAGATAATCTTCTGGTCTAAGGGCCTGATATCTATCCCCAAATTCTTCAGATAACTAATCCCGGCATTGTAATCTCGGCTGGCCCCTTTTATCTCCAGAATCATTATCCCCTCTTCATCAGGGGTAATCTTTGCCTGCAGGATATTAAAGATTAAATTATAATCCTTGATGAGTTTATAGACAATCGGTTTGTCTAACAACGCCTGGGGAAATGTAAGAATAATTTTTCGGGAAATCATATCTTCTCCACCGCTTCAGTGAGAAAAAACTTTTTTTCCTCTATCCAGTTCTTCAAAATATTAGCAATCTCCTTTGCCTTGTAATAACTGGAGAGAGAGACAGCGGGAACCTTCTTATCTGCTATAACAACCGAGTCGTTTTTTAACTGTTTATAATTTACCCTGTTAAATAATCCGCCTCGGCGGATTCCGCCTTTGGCGGATTTAACAGGGTGAACTTCTGCTAAACTCTTCTCTTCGCCGTAGGGATAATCCCGGCTGTAATCAACAACCTGAGTATAGATATCTTTATCCTTTATCGCCGTGCATTTTATCATCTTTTCATCAAGAATAGGGATAGGAATGCCAATGCCCACTATTAGCGTTGCTCCATAGCCAACAAAAGAGGCGCCGCGCAGCCATTTTTTATTCATCTGTTTCAAATCTCCGTTAACCCTTAAGGTCAAGCTGGGAGAGACAGGAACTTCTTTCTTTCTTTTTACATTCGCATTGCTCTGCGTGCCAGCGCCAAAGACATAGCCAATTCCGCCTGCTAAAAATATGCGCGTGCCGATGCCGATTGTGCGACAGAAGGGGTCATTTAATAACGGTGATAACTGCCCGGCACTGCAATAGGCGATATTCCCCAAATTTGGCTTGAGCACTCCCATATAGGTATAGATTGTCTTTGAAGATAGATTTACTGCCGCATTATAATTCTGATAGCAATTGCGGGGATTGACTAAAATTGCATCGTTAAAATCTTTTAGTTTGACCTTTTGATTTAACTCTCGGCGAGGATAGCAATCAGTGCCATAACCAGTTGCCCTGAGAGTAATTTCTTTTCCCGTGACTAAATCCTCGATAAGATGCCCGCCGCCGTATCTAAATTCGCCGGGATAGATTTTATTTAGCGGGTCTCCTTCGGGGAGTTGGCTCGCTCCTAAATAAAGGTCAGCGGCGGCTAAGCCGGCATAGAGCTCAATATCATTCAGCCAAACCTTTTGAATCTTTATCTTTGGTTTGGGCTGTTTTAAATTCAGAAAAGCGCCTGAAGAACACATCGGGGCAAAGGTGGCGGTAGTAACTACATCAATCTCCTCTGCCGCTTTTTTGCTGCCTTTCTGCTCAACAATGTCAATAATCTCCTCGGCATTTACCACCACTACCTTTCCCTGCTTAATCTTTTTGTTAATTTCACTAATCGTTTTCATTTAATAAGCAGACAACTTACGGAACGTAGTGAACGTAAGTTGTAGCCCCGAAACTTCGGGGCGTCTGCGCATTAACCCCCCACCACTTTTCTACTTTGGTTTAATTTCTCTGAAAAAGTGGTGGGGGGTCAATTCCGCTATACAATTTAGTCTCCTTTACAGTCGCCTAAATTGTAGCGTCATTGAGAAACTTGGCCGCCGCCTCCGGCCTAACAATATTTATAAAAATCCCCGAACCCAATTCATAGCCGCCAATTGGGGTCAGACGCGGCAAAATCTGCAAAAACCAGTGCTTTGCCTCTTTATCGGCTGTGTTTGAAAGATAAGTGTGAATAATATAATTATAATCCGGGTTGTCTAATTCAGAATAAAACTTAAATAAAATTTTAGGTAAAATCTCGGTTAAATCTTTAATTTCCTCTTCTGAAATACTGCCAAAAGATGACTGATGACTTTTGGGGAAAATCCAAACTTCAAATGGCGATTGAGAAGCATAAGGTGCGAACACGACAAAATTCTCAGTTTCGGAAATAATTCTTTCTTTCTTTTCTAACTCTTCCTTTAATAAAACACAATAAAGGCACTTCTTTTCTTTTTGCCAATAATTTAGGGCAATCTTCTCTTGATTTCTGAATTTCTGGGAAAACACCGGGGTAGCAATCAGCTGGGTATGGGGATGGAGTTTAGAGGCCCCGGTTGTTTGCCCGTGATTGCGAAAGATAGTAATTTGCTTAATTTTCTCGTTCCTCTCTGCAGACAAATATCTCTGCTGATAAGTTAGAATTACCTCTTCTACCTCCTGGGGAGATAAAGTAGCAATACTTTTTTGATGCGAAGGAGTTTCAATAATTACCTCGTGAATTTCCTGAGCCGGAAACTTATTGGGCACTACGCGCACTCGCCAACCGGGTTTATCGGCAGATGTCCCTTCCTTGCGAAAGGCAAATGTCTCGGGCGGGGTCATTGCCTCATTGCCTACGCAAAACGGGCAGCTATCCACTCGCTCTTGTTCCGCTAAGGTGGTTTTTGCGGCCTTCTTCTGGAAATCCTCGGGTCGCTTTGCCCTCTCGGTAGCAATAATCACCCACTCATCAGTCAAAACATTCTTTCTTAATTCCGGCATAGTGTTCCTTTTCTAAACCCCAATGCCCAAACCCCAATGCCCAACCAAGCCCTAAATCCCAAATCCCAATTATTTCTTTTTGGTGTTGGAACTACGGATTATGGCAGCCAAGATGAGGTTTAATTCTTGTGCCTCTTTCCATAATTTCTTTGCTTCATCTTTGAATTGAGGAAAAGTATGAGTAATTATTCTTAACCAATATTTTGTTTCCTTTGTCTCTTTCTTAGCAATTGCAATTTTGTTTACAAAGTCTTTCTTAGAATTGGCTTCATCTGCCTCACTGTAATTTGCTCCAATGCTTGTACCAGCCTTCACTAATTGAGTTATTAAAGATCTGGTTATTGCATTCTGAGGAAGCTTCTTTGCAAAATCAATAATATCCTCGGCAAAGTTGGCTGTCCTTTCTTCAAGGTCATATTTTTGTTTGGGATTTATTGAATTGGGATTTGATTGGTCATTGGTCATTGGGATTTGGGGTTTATTAAACTTTGATAGAAATCCGCCAAATTTAATTAATAAGTTTATGCTCTTTTAATAATTTGAGAAGTTTTTCTGTATCCATGATTTTTTAGAAGATCGCGAATCTCTTCTGTTTTTTTAAACATCATTTGAAATCTCTGTTTAGTTGTCAAAGATTTAAGGTAATTTAACTCAAATTCAATCTCCTTATTCGGATTGGCTTTGTTTAACTTCAGAATAGGCATCTCTATTCACCTCTGGGAGATTATATCTTTAATTCCAACTTTTGTCAAATAAAACAGGGCGGTCAAAGACCGCCCTGTTTAACAATAGAACAATTTAACAGTAGAGCAATTTATTTTATCGTTTATCCCGCCTGTCTAAGCAGTTCCTCTGTACTCAGGACACGCTGATAATCCTCCAAGAACTCTGTAGTTGCTTTAGCGGCCGGGATTATTATTTTTATCTCTGGATGCGCCACCTTTGTTCTGAAAATATCAAACATCTTTCTTATCTCCTCTGCGGCAATCTTATCTTCATACCTATCTATCAACCACCTTTCAAATCCATTAAGCCAGTCATCCGAAATCTCAACGCTTAATTCTCTTAATGCGCAGACAACCGATGGCCAAGGAAGCATTACCTCTCCCTGTTTTGGCTCGGCTAAAATCGTTTTGTGTATAGCTTCATCATACCAACGTCTTTGTCTTTTAGCTTTATATTCAACATCTAT
>DAOWKH010000070.1 GCA_030639955.1 Candidatus Omnitrophota bacterium
CTATTTTTTTATTATTTGTAACAACCATCCCTCCTTCACCGCAAGTGATAATCTTATTGCCGTAGAAACTGAAGCAACCTATCTGTCCAATCCCTCCAACCTTTTTCCCTTTATATTCGGCTCCATGCGCCTCGGCCGCATCCTCAATAATACATAAACTGTATTTCCTGGCTATTTTCATAATCTTCGACATATCGCAGGGATGGCCATAGATATGAACCGGCATAATGGCCTTTGTTCTTTTAGTAATTTTCTCTTCGATCTTCTCGGGATTAATATTCCAGGTATCCGGTTCAGAATCGACAAAAACGGGTTTTCCGCCACAATAGATAACAGCAAAGACCGTTGAAGCGATAGTAAAAGTAGGTACAATAACCTCATCGCCAGACCCAATATTTGAAGCAACAAGGGCTAAATGCAAAGCAGTGCTTCCGTTTGTTGTCGAAATACCGTATTTGCAACCGCAATATTTAGAAAACCTGTTCTCAAATTCCTCTATATATCTTCCTTTGGAGGAAATCCAATTTGTCTTTATACACTTAGTAACATATTCAAGTTCTTTTACTCCTAACAAGGGGGTACATACTGGGATCATTATTTAACTCCTTTTATTGATTTCTCTTTCCAAAATTCCCAAAATAGCAATTTTAAATAGCGTACTTCTCCAGAAATCACAAATCCTGCTTTAATTATGCCTCGTATTGAGGGTAAATTACTTTTGGATGCACCGATCAAAGTCTTTGATTTCCCTTTTTTCTTTAAAAATTTGCAGATTTGAGACAGAACATAAGGATAAAGCCTAAGCCCCCGATATACATAATTCGTATTACATGGCCCAATATATCCAGCATCCTGATAGTTCATTCTTTGAAAAAGGAGATCATAAATTGCGGTGGCATTACTCATGGCGCACCAACTCGTATGAGCAAGTTCTCGCCCAATAAAAACACAGAATAGTATTGCCCCTTTGCTAAGGCCATTCTTAAGATTTTCTATGCTGGAATAGGAACTGAAATCAAAACCTTCAGCGATTAGCTCATCGATCTGCTCCGGCGTAGAGATTATCCTCAGATTGCAATTTTGTATCTTAGGTGTGAACTCAACTTCATCTGCATCATTCAGAGTTTTTTCATAGAGGTAGTAATTTCCATAGCTAAAGAAAAACTTTACCAAAAATAAAAAAGCTTGTCTAATAAACGAGAGAAAACCTTCTCTTTGCAAAATTTCTTTAGCTCTTCTGAATAGTACATCAACTCTATCTGAAAACATTTTTCTATTTTCCTTCATCTAAATAGGCTTTATCTTCTTCAACTCTAAAATAAGGACCTTGCTTGATCTCTATCATCTTTGTATCCTCAACCATTTCAAATCCATGCCCTCCTTTTATCGATAGAATCATATCGCCTTTGTTTAATAACTTTGAGGTAATGAACCTGCCATCCTCTGAATAAAAATTAATTTTCACCTTTCCACTCTCAATATAAAGAACCTCTTGTAAATTTTCGTTTCTTTCGACTTTAACTATGGGATGTTTATGCACCTTGATTTTTTCTCCCTTTTTGCGAAAATGCTTTCCTACCTGCAAAGTGCTTGTATCTGGTGTATAAAATTTAATTCCTGGCTTCATGTCTTCATTATAAATTATCATCGCCAACAGTTGATTATCATAAATTATTTTTTCTGTTTTCATATCTAATTTCTCCTATAAAACACAGATTTTTGTGGTTAAGAGATTATTATAGAATTCAATATGTTTACTCACGAAATTTTCTACACTGAATTTATTTAAAAAAGCATTTATTTTAAAATCTTTAGGAAATCTTAATTTTCCTATTTCATTTATTTTATTCATTAAGTCGCTTATGCTACCTTCTTTAAAAATCAAATGTTTAGGATAACCCCTTAGCACTTCCGGAATTGCACCTGACGATGAACCAATAATTGGGATATTACAGGCCATAGCTTCCACTAAAACTTTGCCATACTGTTCTTTCCACTTAGGTGTGGTCTGAGAAGGCAATACAAAAGCATCTAAACAATTGTAGTAATCCACAATTTCAGCTGTTTTAATACTATTATAGCGATAAACTCTATTTCTAATTCCCAAAGTATCAATAATTTTATTCAATTCATCTTCATAATTTCCCTTGCCAACAAGCATTAAATGACACTTTTCAATTTTACTGACGGCTTTGACAAGTTCATCCAATCCCTTTTCTTTAATAAATCTGCCGAAGTACCCAATTAATTTAATATCTTCAGGAATTCCTAATTTCTTTCTGTACAAATTACGACTCTTTGGATAAAAATTGTTAAAATCTATACCCCAGAAGATATGTTCTTTAAGAATATTAGGGTTAAAAACCTTGGTGTTCTCGATCGCCTTGCTACTAACAGCAGTTACTCCATCTATATACTTTCTATTATAAGCAAAAATAAAGGAATGTGATATCTCCTTGAAGGTCTTTTTCAAGCTTTTTAATGAAAAATTGAAATTGAAAGAGAAAGGGGTAAATTTGATATTTTGAAAAGCATAAGTAACAATCGGAACCTTCGTACCATACAAGATATTCCGACTAAAGATAGTTTGAGTAACATGAAAGCTTGAATACTCGTTTAAAATATGAATGACATCCGGTTTTGAAATCTTCAGAGCTCTAAGCAATTGCAAAGGATAGAATCCCAGATTATATTTGTGAATATTTATTAAATCTACAGGTATGAGATTATAAGCCGGCTCAAAATCTTTCTTTGATATTACCAAAAAACCGCCTTTAGTATATATGGAGTCAAGTTTAATCTTCTTAGGCACAATAATGCTAATTTTTATGCCTCGGCGAGCAAATTCGCGGTACAATGCCTTGGTGTTTTCCATTAAGCCGCAATGATAAATAATCGTTAAATTCATAAATGTCCCTGTTTTGCGCGTATCTTTTAAATCCATTCGTCTTTTTATCCACGTTGATCTCTAAAATATATCCTTAAATCTCTAATAAAATTTCAGTTTTGAAGGTATCGCTTCATCTTCGATTAAAATTTGGTACAACTTTTTTGCAATCCTCAGTTCAATGAGGAAGTGCAACGCTTGGGATAATATGCTATCCTAAGCGTATGAAAAATACATATACTCAACTCTCTAGCGAAGAGAGAGATAAAATAGCAGTTCTTCGCGCCAATGGCCTATTTCTTAAAGATATAGCCCAAGTTATAGGTCGAAACAAAGGTACAGTTTCCAGAGAACTCAGCCGTAACAGAGCAGCAATTTATAATGTTTATCTGCCTCATAAGGCAGATGCGCGTGCAAAAGCACGAAAACAACAGGCCGGTAAACGAGCAAGGCTCAAGCACCCAATGATTGAAGAATATGTTATCACCAAACTTAAATTAGGTTGGTCTCCGGAGCAAATAGCCGGAAGATTATCTAAAAACCACCCTGATTATTCAATCAGCCATGAAGCTATTTATCAGTATGTCTATGACAAAGAAACTCGCAAGAAGATTGATCTAGCCGTTTATCTTGCCCGGGTTCACAGAAAACGTAAGTTCTTTGGTCAATCACACAGGCACACAAAAAGCCATATTCCCAATCGGGTATCTATTGACCAACGTCCCAAACACATCAATAAGCGTGTACAGCCAGGTCATTGGGAA
>DAOWKH010000051.1 GCA_030639955.1 Candidatus Omnitrophota bacterium
GGTTTCTTCAACGGAACTGGAAACACTGCAGATGGCTACCCATCCCTATTTAACCAGCGCTCCGACAATGTACCCTTTGGTTTTAGCTGCACAGAATACCGTGATAGAGTAATTTGATAAGGAGGGATAAACTATGCCTATATATACTTATGCTTGTAAGGACTGTGGGGAGAAATTTGATTTGCTGGTAGGAATGACTTCCCGGAAGACAAAACTTAAATGTGCCAAATGCAATAGTAAAAATATTGAGAAGACATTGGGGGCATTTAGTGTGGGAAGCTCTGGTGGCAAATCTACTTCTTCAGGGTCAAGTTGTCCTACAGGAACTTGCCCTACCTGTTTTTAGACCGGGAATTAAAATGGCAGATTTTAAGCAGATTGATAAGGCACGAAAATCGTTTGGTTTGGATGAATATGTAACCTTGGAAGAGATAAAGAATGCTTACCGAAAGTTTGCTTTAGAATATCATCCTGACAGATGTAAAGACGAAAAGAAAAAAGAGTGCGAAGAGATGACCAAAAGGATAAACCACGCCAAGGATGTTCTTATGGCTTACTGCGCAGGTTACCGGTATTCTTTTAAGGAAAAGGATGTGAAAAGAAACACAATGGATAAGGAATTCTATGAACATCTGAAAAGATTCTATGATGGTTGGTTGGGTAATCTGGATTTATGAAAGGTCTAAAAGGAACAAAAACAGAGAAGAATCTCCTTGCTTCTTTTGCCGGAGAATCGCAGGCGAGAAATCGCTATACCTATTTTGCTTCTGTTGCCAAGAAAGCGGGCTTTGAACAGATAGCGGCAATATTTTTAGAGACGGCTGATAATGAAAAGGAACACGCCAAAAGATTTTTTAAACTCTTAGAAGGTGGTGAGGTAGAAATAACTGCAAGTTATCCCGCCGGGGTTATCGGAGATACTGCAGCAAATTTGGAAGCCGCGGCGAATGGAGAAAATCTTGAGTGGACAAAACTCTACAAAGAGGCAGAAGAAACAGCAAGAGAAGAGGGCTTTGAAGAAATAGCCGTTCAATTTAAGGAAATCGCAGAAGTCGAAGAGCAGCATGAAAAACGATACAGGAAGCTATTAAAGAATGTCCAAGAGGGAAAGGTGTTCAAAAAGGATGTTGTTTCCGCCGAAGGCTCCGCCCGAGGCGGATTCGCCTCCGGCGAAGGATACGCCTCTGGCGTAAAATGGAAATGCCGTAATTGCGGCTATGTCCACGAGGGAAAAGAAGCGCCTCAAGAATGCCCTGCCTGTGCGCACCCACAAGCATATTACGAACTTTTGAGTGAGAATTATTAAAAGAGGACAAAATGAACAAGATAAAAAAGATATCCGAGGGAACAAAGATTGCCTTTTTTGAAATCAAGGGGTGGGAAAAGAAGTTTTTAAAAAAGAGGTTAGAAAAACATCGCCTCGAATTTTATAATGAACCCTTAAAATTAGAGAATGCGAAAAAAATCAAGGATCTTGAGATAGTTTCTGTTTTTATCTATTCAAAAATTAACAGGCAAATTCTTCAGGGGTTATCCAAATTAAAATTGATAGCTACTCGCTCCACAGGTTTTGACCATATTGATTTAAGGGTATCTAAGCAAAGTAAGATAGCCGTTTGCAATGTTCCCTTTTATGGTGAAAACACGGTAGCCGAGCACACCTTTGCCCTAATTTTATCTCTCTCGCGAAACATCCACAAATCATATATGCGGACGATGAGAGCCGATTTTTCCATAGAGGGTTTAAGAGGATTTGACCTGGAAGGAAAAACCCTCGGTGTGATTGGAGCGGGGCATATAGGCCTGCATGTAATCAAAATGGCAAAGGGTTTTGGGATGAAGGTTTTGGCATATGATGTTCACCAGGATAAATTTTTAGCCGAGGTGCTCGGATTTGAATATGTTTCTCTTGAAGAGGTTTTGAAAAAATCGGATATAATCACTCTGCATACTCCCTATAATAAATTTACTCATCATCTTATCAACAAAGATACAATTAAACTGATAAAGCGAGGGGCACTTCTTATAAACACCTCAAGAGGGGGTATTGTGGATACAGAGGCGTTAATTGAAGCTCTCGATAAAAAAATCTTGAGTGGTGCTGGTCTTGATGTTTTGGAAGGGGAGGATTTAATAAAGGAGGAAAAACAGTTGCTCTATGACCCGAAGAAATTAAAGGCATTAGGCAGTTTGGTTAAAGACCATATCCTTTTAAGAAAAGACAATGTTGTTTTTACTCCCCATATAGCCTTTTATAGCCAGGAGGCATTAGAAAGAATACTTGAAACAACAGCAAAAAACATTATTAATTTCTTGTCAGGCAACCCCCAAAATCTTGTTTGAGAAAATTCTATGAATTCCACAGGGCTCACTCCTCGTAGACCTACCGGTTAAAAAGGATTTGGCATAGGCGGGTTTTTGTAAAGTAAAACCTTCGCTCAAAAGGCGAAGGTTTTTGTATTTTTATAAGGCAGTGAAAAGATTTTTATTGACAATGTATGTGTTTGAGGGTATAGTATATCAAGTTTAATGAAGTTGCGAATATCGTAACTTCGCAAAAAAGGATAAACAAATGAAAAATGGCTATAGGAATCTCTCAAAAGATGAGCTTTACCTTATTTCCCGGGCAGAGTTCGAGAAACAAAAACTGATTACCACACAGTTTGTCCAAAAGCTTTTTCCTGATAAGAACAAGGCTTCTCGAGTCCTTGTTTTTCTTACTCAAAAGGGACGCCTTATCAGGATTGAAAAAGGTAAATATATTTTAGTTCCGATAAAAGCTCCCAATCAACAGTGGATGCCGAACGAGTTTGTAGTTGCCGACCTGTGGATGGGAAATACACCTTATTATATCGGATATTTTACCATGTACAACTACTGGGGATTTACGGAACAGATTCCGCGCACGATCTTTGTCTTGAATACCGCAAAGTCATGCAAAAAAGAGATCGGCAGCATCCGATATGAAGCTGTAAAGATTAATTCCAAGAAATGTTACGGCATTGAAAAAATAAAGGTTGAAGACCAAGAAGTGTGCATTAGTGATAAAGAAAGAACACTTGTGGATTTTGCTTATAACCCATTGGGTGCTATACGCAATTTCGAGTTGGCATTACAAGATAATCTCAATAGTATTGATTTCGAAAAATTCATTCGGTATTTAAAAAAATTTCCTGTTGTTTCGGTAAGAAAAAGAGCTGGTTTTTTACTTGAGAAATTAGGCTGTCAGGATAAAGTACTGGATCCTTTGCGCAAGAGTATCGGTGAAAAGAGAGTCCTTGTGCTTCTCGATCCATACAGCCAGTCTCGTAAAGGTAAAATAAATAAGGAGTGGAAAATCATTGTTAATCGATAGAGAACAACTCAAAGATATTATTCCGGCGATTGCCGGTAAAATGAAGTTTAGGCCTGTTATTGTCGAGAAAGATTACTATCTAACGGTTATCCTTAATAACATTGAAGCTTTACTAACTGATAAAATAGTTTTTAAGGGTGGTACTTTGCTTAATAAGGCGCATCTTAATTATCACCGTTTAAGCGAGGATTTAGATTTCACATATAACGCTGAATTTGCAGCTCGATCCCAGCGTTCCAAAGCCATTACGCCTATTCGTGAAAAGATGCCCTCGTTCTTGAAAACTCTTAAGTTAACAAGCGATAAACCGGAGGGGGAAGGCTTTAATAATTCAACGCAATACGTATTTAAAGTCAAATACCCATCTGTTCTGATAGCGAAAGATGATATGATCAAGATTGAAATATCTCTCCGTCAGCCGTTGATTGATAAGCCTGTTTATACTGAAATTAAGCATTTTTATCAAGATCCTTTTACTGGGGAAGATTTATTTCCTTCAGGGAAAATATGGTCACTATCATGGTATGAGGCAGTTGCCGAGAAACTTAAAGCCGCTATATCCCGAAGGGACGTAGCTATTAGAGATTATTATGACCTTTGGCATATTGCCGAGTTCGGATTTGATTTTTACGATAAGAAGTTTATTAAGCTTTTTAAGCGTAAGGTGACTGATGAGGGCTATACCGGTGATTACAAAAAAGATTTTGGCTTTAGTGCCGATAAGCTCTCATTTTTGCGCAAGCAAGTTGATGATTTTCTTATGCCTGTGATTCGTTCTGGTGAGAAGTTTAATTTAAACAAGGTCTTAGAGAGGTTTAATAAGATTCTTGGGGATAAAAGATTTAGTTAAAGGGTAGTGAAGAAAGCAATGTAAAAATAGATATAGAAAGTTATTTGGCACGTAACTTTGGGAGCATAAAAATACAATTAAAGGCAGTTTGGTATAATATAAACCTATGAAGAGCTATTTTGATCCAAAGCTTGCACAAAAATATAAAAGTCCTTCGCAAAAGGTTCGTGTCTTAACAGAAGATTGGGTGGGATCTCAAGTATTTTGCCCCGCATGTGGAGATAATATAAAGAAGTATGGGCACAATAGACCGGTTGCTGATTTTTACTGTCCTGATTGCAAAGAGGAATTTGAGTTAAAAAGCAAGAAAGATAATATCGGGAAGAAAATAGTCAACGGAGCATATCGGACAATGATAGAACGCTTACAGGCTATCAACAATCCCAATTTTTTCCTTCTCAATTATACTCTACGGCAATTTGAAATTGTAAATTTTTTTATTATTCCAAAGCATTTCTTTGTTCCTGGGATCATTGAAAAAAGGAAGCCCTTATCTGCCGGTGCACGAAGAGCAGGGTGGGTTGGATGTAATATACTTTTACAAAATATTCCTTTAAGTGGGAGGATCTTTTATATAAAAAACAAAAAAGTCGAAAATAAAAAACATGTTTTGGGAAATTGGAAGAAAACTTTATTTTTGAGAGAATCCAAAAGAGCTGAATCCAAAGGATGGATTTTGGATATTATGAACTGCATAGATAGCTTAAATAAAAAAGAGTTTACGTTGTCAGAAATGTACAATTTTGAAAATGTATTGGTATGTAAATACCCAAGCAACAAACATATTAAAGACAAGATTAGGCAACAATTACAGTTTTTACGTGATAAGGGTTATTTAGAATTTTTAGGGAGAGGAAAATATCGGTTGGTTTGAAAAAATATTTTAATTTTCCCCCATCTTTTTTTCATCAATAAGTAGGAGATAAATATGAAACAAAACTATAGTAAGAAAATTATAGATGATCCACGATTTGTTAATTTTCTTAATAGTGAATTTACGAAAACAGTTAATCACGCTACAATTGAAGAATTGGCAGAATTTGCTTTTGGTAATATTGAGGAAGCAATCAAAGCCTATATTGAACAGAGTGAATAGAAAATAACAAAAAAATGCGGTTGCTTCAAGATGTTACCGAGTTATAAAACCCCAAAAATATTGCGGAATCCTAATCGGAGATACAAGAAGAAATAAATATTTTATACCTATGGCATATAAGGTAATGCAAAATTTCATAGATGTGGGCTTTAAACTAAAAGAAGATATAATAAAGCATCAATGGAACTGTAAAACCACTCCTTTTTGGACACAAAAATCAAAGGATTATAATTTCTTACTTATAATGCATGAACATTTGTTTGTGTTTGAGAAATCTTAATTTTCATAGGGAAAATATTCTTGTATACATAAACAGATAATTATGAATATTATTAAAATTATAATTCATTTTTTTGCAGTTGTTGGATTAATTCTCATATTGGGCAATCTTCTTAACTGGTATAAGGATTCAGATAGAATATCTTTTTTTCAGATTATAAACAACAATCATAAATGCCCTCCAGAACATCTTGGAGCTCAAAAGTTTCTTAAGTCTTTCTTGTATGCATGGCCGTTAACTGAGGAAGAAAAAACTAAAGTGATCGAAAATATTATATTTACAGGATTATTTGAGAAAGGTAGCGGTCGACAAGCTAACTTATCTGGCTCAATCAAAATAAGAACTCAAGATGGCTATGTATCAAAAGAATTATGTTCTTTTGAGGAATTACGTAGTTGGTCAAAAGAATCTCCTTTTTGGAAATGGCTCGGGTGGTGGATTTTGGCGGTAAGTATTAGTTTAGAAACCTTTATATTTATCATCGAATTATTAAAAAGAAAAAATACATAAAAAATTTAATAAATGTACATAAATACGAAACGCAGAAGAACTATTTTTTTGCGAGTGAGCACCTTTTAAAAATTTTTGCAGCGGCCAAAATAAAAATAGAGAATTGGCTATAAGAATTAAAAGGAGCAAGAAATTCATCCTCCCCAAATTTCCTTCGGAAATTTAAACTGAGAAAACAAACAAGAAAAAATGAAATTAAAAAATGTTAAACTTCATATTGGATTACCGCCAAGTTTGGATTTCGAATGGAAAAAGGAATAAAATAGAACAAATTAAAGATGAAAAATTTTTAGATTTTCCAATTAGGGCTTGAAATGACTTTGAATATAGATGAACTTAAAGAACGCGCAAAAGAATATGTAGAAATCGAGGGGAAAACAAAAGTAATAGACGTAACCTTTGCTGGAAAATTTATCTTTTCAGCTATAGAGGATGTAGTATTATCAGTAACAACGACAGAAAAAGATGACTCGGAATGGTGGGTAGTGGGTGGTTCAACACCTATGAATCTATATGCGAAATCTCGTTTTCCTTCAGCAGATGAGGCGTTTTCTATGCATCTTGGAGTAATTGCTCGTTTAAAGGGTGGAGATTTCTCTGAATCCAATGAAGAGCCTAAAGAAATAGGATATGATGCTTTTATTGCTCATGCTAGTGAAGATAAAGAAGATTTTGTTCGTCCTTTGGCGAACGTATTAACTAAAATTGGATTTAAGATATGGTATGATGAATTTGAGCTTAAGGTAGGTGATAGCTTGCGGCAATCAATTGATAAAGGTTTAGTTAATTCAAGATACGCAATAGTCGTTCTTTCCAAGGCATTTTTTTCAAAAAATTGGCCTCAATATGAATTAAATGGTCTTGTGGCTCGTGAAATTGATGGCAAAAAAGTTATTTTGCCTATATGGCATAATATTAAAAAAAGTGAAGTATTAAAATATAGTCCACCATTAACAGATAAAGTCGCTTTAAGTACAAATAAAATGTCGGTAGAAGAAATCGCTCAGGAGTTAATGAGGGTATTACGGCTATAATATAATGCGTAACTTATTTTGATTACCGCCGAAGTTTTAACGTAGGAAGGGCGATTTTGATGTTTTTTGGCAGCTTCACACCGAGTCAAAGAATCTATTTTCGTATGAAAGAACCAATTCTATATAAAAACTACAACAATTATTTTAGGGAAACTTTAGATTTTTTAAATAAGGAATTTGATGCTGGGGCAAAAATTCCAGACACTACGGAACAAGAAATAGAATTTGAAATAAAAGAACCACTACAGAATCGAAATATAGGCTATAAATTCCCTTGGATAATCAAGAAGGACTACTCAAAATTTATCTTAAAGAAATGGGATTTATTGAAAGAATTACAAAGCTATAAGATGTGTTTGCAACATCTGAAAGATAAAGGTTATATGAAAGACTATTTTGGAGAACAAGGTTTTTTACTTAATACAATTATAACATTTGCAAAAGAAACAAACGATCTGCAATTTATTCAAGAAAAATTTGACGAAATCTATAAAGGAATAGAAGATTTTATTTTTACCGACTTAATAAAATTTAGTTGTTCAGCTCTTTTGTTTAGCTTTGAAAGTGATATTGATGAAATAATTATTGATGAATTTACTAAGATAAAAAAATATAGTGAAAATGAATGTAAGGAAATTTGGGAAAGAAGGTCTTTTATTACTTCTTCGTGGTATATCATCAGTCCTTTAGATTATAGATTAGAGGTAATTTTTAATAAAAAGAAAGAAGACCTTAGAAAATTCACTAAAGAAGGTCGCGAAGATTTAAGAAAAGTTCTCTTATTGTTAAGATTGTTTAAGCCTTCTACACTAAGAATTGGAAGAATAGAGACAAAGCCAATTCAATGGGTTTCATTTGGAGGTATTATCTCTAGCGGTATGGAAGAAAGGCCAGGAGGTAATTATAGATTATCCATAGCCGAAGTACCTGAGCTAATCAAACTTTGGAATGAAATTAAAAATATCAATTTTTTAAATTTCCGTTCTTTAGAGATAGCAATTAAGAGATTTAATTTTGCACATGAGAGAATAGATTTAGAAGATAAATTTATTGATATAATGATAGGTTTTGAAACACTATATTTGGCCGATGATAAAGAATTAAGATATAAAAGTGGTCTTAGAACGGCAATTTTGATCGGGGAAAATTTAGAAGAAAGAAGGAAAATTTTTAAGATTATACAAGTAGCATATGATAAGAGAAGTAATTTAATTCATGGCGGTAGGTTAGAAGAAAAGGTAAGAATCTCAGATCCGGTCAACCAAGAATATACTATGAATGCATTTATCGATATAATTAAAGATTATTTATCTAGTTCTATAAAAACCTTTGTTCGCTTGTCAGCTAATTATAAACATGGAGAAATATTAAATAAAATCCATGAAAGCACCCTAACGGCAGGCATTATTTTAGAATGAGGATAGTAATTTATCTCAGAGTATCCACCGAAAACCAGGCAAAAGAAGGTTCCCTGCAGATTTCTTCGAAATCTATGCGTGGGGACAAGTATTCTCTTGAGGTTCAGAGAGAACATCTTAAGTTTTTTTGCTAAGTGAGAAGATGAGGAAGCCGAAAATAATGAATGAATCTGTTATAAAGAAAAAATCATTAGAGAGAATTAAAAATATCCATAAGTTATCCAGG
Source organism: Candidatus Omnitrophota bacterium (assembly GCA_030639955.1). Taxonomy (GTDB): domain Bacteria; phylum Omnitrophota; class 4484-213; order 4484-213; family 4484-213; genus 4484-213. The sequence continues at coordinate 8,770 of DAOWKH010000051.1, forward strand.
TTATACAACAGGAAGCTTAAAAATAACCACAAAAAGCGGCTTTTAGAATTAATGAAAGAGCATATTGAGGAGATTGAGGAATTATCAAAAAAGAATAATAAACATTATTTAACCGAAACCGGTGATTTGATAATTTTATGTTTTGGAGTGCTACTAGAGAATAATATATCTATAGATAAAACTTTGCTTCAATGCTTTAAAAGATATGAAGCAAAACTGCCTAAACTAATAAAAGGAGAATAAGTGTTATGAAATCAAATTGTACAATATCATTTTCCCGAAATGACCTTCAGCGAACACGGTTGTGGCAAGGCAAATGTCCGGTTAAAAACTGTACAGTAGATATTAAGCAGCATAAGGTTTCATTTCAAAAATATAAAGGCAAAATGAGATATCTCGCATTTTGCCCTGAGCATGGCATACGTATCCATAAAAATGGGTTTGTTTATTATAATGGTTCATCACCAGCGGATTTAATAACTGCAACGAAGCGTAATTTAATGTTCCACAGTGATTATTATGTCACTAATTTCTTAAAAAAGAAGAATAAAATGGAATCCGGCCGCCTGTGTTACGAAAGCAGCGAAGACGCAGTATCATATAATGTATTTACAGAATTGCTTTCTAATGGCGCTGCATTAAAAAGATTAGTTGGCAATATTCTAAAGCGACATATCAAAGATGAAGTTGAGTTGTATTTATGGGGCGGAAAGATAGATTTAAGAAATAATTCTTTTGTACAATATAAACCACTTATCAAAGTTCGCAATCATTTGGAGCGTGATATAAAACGATTTGCGACGGAGCCCGATATAATGCTTGTTATTCCAAAGAAAGTAGTAATTTGTATAGAAGCTAAATTCGGTAGTAAAAATCCAATTGCGAAAGAACAAAAAGAGAAACAAGAAGAGAAGCCGAAAAGCAAAATCAAGCTTATTGAACGATATTGCGTAAAAAATCGCATAATAGATACAAAGGAGTTATTCGATTTTAGTAATACGCCAAAGCTTTTTTACGAACAGTTATTTCGGAATATTGTGTTTGCGGCATCAATGGCAAAATTAGAAGGTAATGTGAATTGGTATGTTGTAAATTTACGGAATCAGCATGTCATGAATTTAAAACGTGGTAAGCCCGAGAGCATGCCAATTATGCGCAATATTCGTTCAATATTAAAGCCCAGGTATAAAAAGCGTTTTACTCACTTAACTTGGGAAGACATATACAATAAAGCTGTAAAAGGGAATGAGGAATTAGTTAATCTTGCCTGGTATTTAAAAAATAAAAGTTTGAATTGCGGCAGGGCATTTAATATATTATAAATAGTTATGGCAAAAATAAAGACTATGATAGAACGACAACCGAAAGTCTTAATAAAACACTTTCGGATGACCGACCGACGCAGTACTATACGGCTTTTGTGCCTTATTTGAACAGGATTTGGTAGAACACGATGGCGTAAGGTTTAAATAGCACATATTCAGTGTAATAATCACGAACTATTTAAATCAAAAAAGACGTTGACAAAAAGTGATTATTGTTCTACCATATAGAACAGTTGTCTTATAAGATAGGACAGGAGAAAATATGCTAATACCCATCGGAAGAAAAAAGATATTGGAAGTTTTCATGAAAAATCCTTTCAAGGAGATACATCTTAGGGAGATAGCCCGGATGTCAGGAGTTTCATTGACTAATGCTGATAGCTCACTGCGTTTATTCCTGAAAGATAATATTTTTAAAAGGCGGGATGTTTCCAATATGTCTTTTTTCAAGCCTAACTTAGAGAATGAAACTCTCTTGAAAATATTTGAATTCTTGGAACTTGAAAAGAAAAACAGATTTTATAATAAGAACAAAAGGATAGCCAGATTATTACAGAAATATACACAAGATATAATAGATTTATCAAACAAGAAAATACAACTGGTTATACTTTTTGGCTCAGTGGCAAGGGGTGAATGGACTAAAGGTAGCGATATAGATATACTAATAGTTGTCTCGGAAAAGGATAAAGATGTAACTGCAGCTTTAAGCAATGCTAAAATAGATGTAAGCCCGCTGTTGGAAATAGGGCCAATAAGCACTACAGTTGATAAATTTGTAGAAGGGTTTAGAAAGAAGACTGAGTTTTACGATGAACTCTGGAAAGACAGAATAGTTTTGTATAATGAATTCCTGTTTTGGCAGTTGATTAAAGAGGGAGGGAAATCATATGCTTGAATACATTGAGAAAACTTTACATGAATGTTTTCATCCCAAGAAAGGTAAGCCTAATCTTCGTAAGGTTCCTGTAAATGATAGACGGGTTAAACAGCATATTGATAAGGCACATAGCAATTTACGGGCTATGAAAATAATGTTCAATAATAATTTATTTGATTGGACGATTATTTGTGGTTATTACGCTATGTATCATTCAGTATTGGCGTCACTATTTAAAATAGGTATTCAAACAAGGGCACATTATTGTGCTATAGCAGTTTTTAAGAAATTCTATGTTGAGCGCGACAAGGTAAAGCCGGAATATATCAGCTATATTAAAAAGGCAAAACAACTTGAGCAAAAGTATGCAGAGACCTTGGAAAAAGCACAGGAAAATAGGGTTGTTGAGCAATATGGTGTTGAGGTTCTTACTAATGATGATGCCGAATGGATTATAGAAGATGCAAAGGACTTTGTTCTTAAGATAGAAGAAGTGATAGCTGAATAGAATTGCGGCAGGGCATTTAATATATTATAGGATTATATGAAAGTTACAATTTACATAGAAGATTCAGAGCCGCAATATAAAAATACCTTTTTCAAAACCTATTCTTCCAAATTGTTCCTATTGACAAACTGCTTATTTTGGGGTATATTCTCATTGTAAATAACAGAATTTATAAATCTTGAAACATTTAGAGGTGGAATATGGACAAAAATGAGATAATTCAGATACTCAATGATTGGAATTTCTGGAACAAAGAGCAAAAAATAGGCGTGTTGCGTCCGGATTATCTCGGAAGGCTTGAATCCCTACTTTCATCAAATCAAGTGATTACGATAACGGGCCCAAGACGCGCGGGTAAGTCATTTATAATGCGCCAGATGGCAAAACGGTTGATAAATAATGGTCATAATCCTAAAAATATAATGCATGTTAATTTTGAGGATCCGCGATTTACCGAATCAGGGGTTTTGTTTTTGGAAAAGATTTTTTCAGCCTACCTGGAATATATTGCTCCTACGGCTATGCCCGTGATATTACTTGATGAAATACAAGAGATTGAAGGTTTTGAGAAATGGGTCAGGATGATGCATGAGCTTTCAAAGGCGAAGATCATTATATCTGGGTCAAACGCGCGGCTCTTAAGCAGAGAGCTTGGCACTTTGCTTACTGGTAGGCATCTTGACCTAACAATTTTTCCCTTGTCGTTTGGTGAATTTTTATCGTTCAATAATGTAACCCTAACCTCGAAAAATAATTTATTTTTCCAAGAAGCAGAAATAAAAGGGCTTTTAAGAAAGTATATTGAGTTTGGGTCATTTCCTGAGGTTGTGTTATCAGAACAGAAAAAAGAGATTTTATTAACTTATTTTGAAGATGTGATAACAAAGGATCTTTTGAGAAGATTTAATATCAGGAAACCGCAGGATTTAAGGGCGATTATCAAATATTATCTCTCAAATACTTCTTCTCTGGCAACATTTAAATCAATAGAGCGCTCACTTGAAATGTCTATAACTTCGGTAAAGAATTACACTGGCTATATTGAACAGGCCTATTTGGTTTTTCCTCTGAAGCGTTTTTCGTTTAAAGTCAAAGAGCAGGAAAAAAGTCCCAGAAAAATGTATGCGGTTGATTCTGGATTAAGCAACGCCGTAGGTTTTAGATTTTCCGAAAATCTTGGTAAACTTGCCGAAAACGTTGTTTTTATGGCACTCAAGAGAAGGCAGGTCTTGAACCCTGATATGGAAATATTTTACTGGAAAGATGTCCATCATCGCGAGGTCGATTTTGTTGTTAAAGAAGGATTGAAAGTAAGAAAGCTTATACAGGTCTGCTGGAATATGCGGGATGAAAAAGTTAAGAATAGAGAACTAAGAAGTTTACTAAAAGCCATGAGAGAATTAAATATTGATACCGCGACAATCATTACAGAAGATGCCCAAGGAGAGGAGCGTCTTCACGATAGTAGAGTTCAATTAATTCCTCTTTGGAAATGGCTTTTGGCTGAGCAAGGTATAATAGGCAAGACCCCTGCAGGGTTTTAAAAATAAAGATTGCAATTTACACAGAATTTGATGCGAGAGAAATTTAAACGCAGAGGCAAGTTTTTTGCTTATTGCTATGAGGGCAGAGAAGACAATAAAAGGATTAAAACGTGAGGATAAAGAGCGCATTGTTCAGGGATCTAGATTAGACAATGTTTTGAGGAGAAAATTATGGAGATAGGGATACCCAAAGAAAATGAAACAAAGAATTTTGAGCGGAGAGTGATTCTTTTACCTAACGAGGTCAACAGGCTGGTAGAAGCAAGTCATCGGGTGTTTGTAGAGAAAGGTTTGGGGAATGGTATATACGTGAGTGATGATGAATACAGGCAAGCCGGAGCGAAAGTTGTCCTTAATCGCGAGACCATTTTTAATAAATCCATTGTGGTCAAACTCAAACCGCCTTTAGTTCAAGAATTTAAATTACTTCACAATAATCTTTTGTTCTCTATGCTCCATGCCGAGCAAAATCCGCATTATATCAAGGCATTGAAGGAGAGAAATGCTAAGGCGATTGCCATGGAGATGATCCATAATAGGGCCGGTGAACGCCTTATCCAGTGTTCGTATATGTGCGGTGAACAAGGGATGATTATGGCTTTTTATCTTGCAGAAAAAAGCCCCTGTGATTGCCATGTTTTGGTCTTAGGCTACGGCTCTGTTGCTTCCGGTGCTTTGAAAGTAGCCTTTAGTTTAGGTGCTAAGGTTAAAATCCTGAGAAAACAAGAATATGCCTATATAAAACAATTTGTTAAGGGAAAAGATATTGTGGTTAATGGCATCCAGTGGCCTAAAGAAAAAAGGAACAAAAAAAAGTATCTCATTACCAAAGATATATTTTCGCTTCTTAATAAAGGTGCGGTCATTTTGGATCTTGCCGTGGACTATCCTAACCCTATTGAACCGTGTCATCCCTCGGCGCATAATAAGCCAATTTATACTGTTAACGGAGTACGATGTATTAGTATATATGGTTATCCAAAATTAGTTCCCATATCAAGTTCACAAACGTATTCAAAGCAAGTTTTACCCATTTTGTTAAAAATTGCATCAGTTTCTTTAGAGAAACTTCCTAAATCCATTCGGGATGCTATTGTTGATCCTGAAAATTATACTTTATGATATGAAGAAAGCACTTTTGGTCATTGGTGAAAGAAAAATTTCAAAAGGGCGTTCGCTCGATCCTTCCTGCAACGCGTTTATTAAACATATTAATGGGTGCGCAGACAAAGGATTTGAGATTTTTGTTGTTAATTATAAAGATGTGTTTGCCAATAAACTTCCAAGGATTAAGAACTCTCATCTTACTATTATGTTATTCTTTCCTTTTCAATATTGGAACAAGAATATTGAAGTTTATAACAGAGATTCAAGAGTTTATGGGGACAAGAAGTTTGGCCCAAAATTCGAACAATACTTTCAGAAATTAGATAAAATCATAATGAAAAAATATATCGGTAAGAAAATCGAATATGTTAATCCTCCTAAAGTCTCAATTCTAGATAGAGACAAAGAAGCATCTAAAATATTTTTTAAAAAACATAATATTCCTACTCCGAGACGTTACGATGTAAAATCGTTAAAGGATATAAAGCAGCTCATTGAGCGTGGCGTGTCCCTTTATATAAAACCACGATTTGGGTCAATGGGGAAAGGCATTTCCTTTCTCAGTAATGGTTTGTTGATGACGAATTTTTTTTATCAAAAAGGCAAGGTCGTAAGTCACCCTTATGATTATCATTGGCGACTTTATGAGATCACGAAAGAGAGTGACAGAAATAAATTTCTAAAAATTCTAATCTCTCGTGGTTTTGTTTTCGAAGAAACGATTGACCCGCCTATCCATAAAGGAAGAAAGTCCGATTTTAGAGTCTATTGTATTTATGGAGAAATTTCCTAGTATTATGTACGCTCCACTTCAACGATTTCTCTTGTAACCAATTGGTCACAAGGAGGCAAGATTGAGCAGAAAAGGAAGTTTTCTCGATATATCTCAGAATCTAAGTTAAAAAAGGTCAAAGCTCTGGCTCGGAAAGTTGCCAGCGACCTTCAACTGAATTATGCTGGAGTGGATATCATCTTTTCCAAGGACTACAAAGAAATTTATGTCTTAGAAGCCCATTCTTTTCCTGGGCATGAAAAAGGATTTGATTTAATGGCTAATCTTGCAGGACAAATATTAAAAAAAATGAAAAAAGATGAACAAAGAGTAAATTAATGAGAAAAAAACAGGAATGTTGAAAGGGCAGGCGTTATGGGTAATAAATTGAAACCACTTATAATCGGGGATTTAGAGATAAGAATACCGATAATTCAAGGCGGCATGGGGATTCAGGTCTCTAGGGCTTCTTTGGCCAGTGCAGTTGCGAATTGCGGCGGAGCAGGAACAATAGCTAGCGTTGCACTTGGTTTTGGCACAGAGGAAAACGAAGTAGATTTCGTTAAAGCCTCAAGGGAAGGACTTCAAAGGCAAATGCGCCATGCCAAGGAATTAACCAAAGGTGTCATCGGAGTAAATGTGCTGGTTGCCTTAAACAATTATGAAGATCTGGTAAGAACCGCAATTAGCGAAAAGGCTGATTTTATTGTTTCGGGAGCTGGTTTGCCGTTAAGATTACCGGAATTTGCGGAAGGTAGTTCTGTGAAACTTATACCGATAGTATCATCCGGTAGGGCAGCAAATATTATGCTCAAAGCTTGGAGAAAACGCTATAATCGTACACCTGATGCTTTTGTTGTTGAGGGTCCGTTAGCAGGCGGACATTTAGGTTTTTCATTTAAAGATTTAGAGTCGCTACAAAAAAATCCCCTTGAAGATTTAGTAAAAGATGTTCTGAAAGTCGTAAGCGCCTATGAAAAAGATTTAGGTGTAAATATACCTGTTATAGCCGCAGGAGGGATATTTGACGGCAAAGATATGGCTAAGTTTTTTAAGATAGGTGTAAAAGGAGTTCAGATAGCAACTCGTTTTGTTGCTACTTTTGAGTGCGATGTATCGGACAAATTTAAACAACTATATATTATCGCAAAAGAAGATGATGTTGTTATCATAAAAAGTCCTGTTGGCATGCCCGGAAGGACACTAAAAACTAAACTTGTTGAAGAAGTAGTTCGCGGCAGAAGAGAATTGATAAAATGTAACTATCGTTGTCTTAAGACATGCGATCCCAGCACCACGCCTTACTGCATTATGCACGCTTCATATAATGCGGTAATCGGCGATATAGACAATGCGGTTGTGTTTGCTGGAAGCAATGTTTCAAGAGTGAAGAAGATTATATCCGTAAAAGAACTAATGGAAGGTATTGTTAGCGAGGCAATTGAAGAGTTAGATAAAATATAGATTGTATTATATGTGCTTGCAGAAATCAAAGATTTGCTATGAGGGCAGAGAAGACAATAAAAGGATTAAAACGTGAAGATAAAGAGCGTATTGTTCAGGGATCTAGATTAGACAATGTTTTGAGGAGATATAAATAATTTTAATAAACTTGCGACAACCAAAAGTCAGAGATGCCAGGCCCTTGCGCGAAGATGTTGATGAAAATCTCTGCGAGATTTCCCTCAACGCGCTGCGGGCACGACAGCTAAAGGTTTTTATAAAAACCTTTGGCTGTCAGATGGACGCAGTATTATACGACTTTTGTGCCTTATTTGAGCAGGATTTGGTAAATTGTATAACCGAGGTATAATGTTACAATCACCACAACAACCGAACATTTCATTTGACGGTTTGGGTATCGCTCCCAAGATACTTGAAATGCTGGATCGGATGAAGTTTACAGTTCCTACGCCGATTCAACATAAAACCATACCCATTGCCATAGAAGACAAAGATATTATAGGAGTTGCGCAGACCGGCACCGGCAAGACGCTTGCCTTTGTCATTCCTATTATTCAGCGTCTTGCCCAGAGAAAGGGCCGCGCGCTAATTCTTGTACCTACCCGGGAACTTGCTATTCAGGTTAATGAGATGTTTCAGAAGATTGCCCAGTTGTTTGGCATAAAGACAGCTGTTATTATAGGCGGCGCATCCATGCAACTGCAGCTAAAAGCACTAAAAAAAAATCCGCGGGTTCTGGTTGCTACTCCCGGACGTCTTGTCGATCACATGGAGCGACGCACAGTTCTTTTGGCTGATGTAAATGTCCTGGTTTTGGATGAGGCGGATCGTATGCTTGACATGGGATTTCTGCCAC
>DAOWKH010000046.1 GCA_030639955.1 Candidatus Omnitrophota bacterium
GGATCCGCCTCGGGCGGAAAGGTTTTAGTATTCCCTGAACTCTGTCACGGTTGCGGTAGTTGTACCTATTTCTGTCCTCAAAAGGCAATAAAAGAGGTTAATAAAGAGCTCGGCGTTGTAGAAATAGGAAGTAAACCCCGCCCTTTCTGCTTCGAAGAAATTCTCGGGAGTAAGAAAGGGCGGGGTAAAGACGAACTCCAGTTTGTTCACGGTCGCCTCAATATCGGCGAGGCAATGTCGCCACCTGTTATCAGGGCGGTTAAAAGCTATATCAACCCTACCAGAACAGTCATCATCGATGCCCCTCCAGGTACATCCTGCCCGGTTATTGAATCAATAAAAGGAAGCGATTTTTGTATTTTAGTTACCGAACCCACCCCTTTTGGTCTTAATGATTTAATTCTTGCGGTTGAGGTTTTAAGAAAACTCAAGATCCCTTTTGGCGTTGTTGTTAATCGCTCTGATTTGGGAGATAAGAAAACAGAGGACTATTGCAAAAAGGAAAATATTCCTATTTTGATGCGCATTCCTTTCAGTAAAGAAATCGCCATGGCTTATTCAAAAGGCAAACTTATCATTGAGCAATTTCCGGAATATAAACAAAGGTTTAAAGATTTATTTAATTTAGTAAATGAAAAATAAGGGGACTAATATCAAAAGATGGATAGAGCAAGATGGTCAAATATTTTTAAAAGAAATAGGGATTGAAAAAGGGCAGACCGTATTGGATTTTGGTTGCGGGGAAGGTCATTATACCATCCCAGCTGCAAAAGTAGTGGGAGGAAAGGGGAAAGTTTATGCTTTGGATAAAGATAGGAATGAATTGGAGAAGTTAAAAAAGTTGATACAACAAGGCAAAATAAAAAATATTGAGGTAATAAACGAAGACTCAAAAGTCCCCTTAAAGGATAATTCCGTAGATGTTGTTTTATGTTATGATGTTATCCATTACGAAAAAAATAGAAAAATAATCTATGGCGAGGTTTATCGCTTATTGAAACCGACAGGATTTCTTTCTGTTTATCCAAAACACCATAAAGAAGATTCTCCCTTGATGGAGCTGGCCGAAAGGGAATTGAATGATGTTAAAAAAGAAATAGAAGAATGTGGTTTTTATTTGCAGGATAAATTTTTAAAAGAGCTTCTGCATGATGATTATTATAATAAAGGGTATGTCTTAAATTTGAGAAAAAGGATTTAAGGTTAAGGGCTATAGAAGTTGTACTTAAAAAGTCCAATGTTTAAACAAATTTTAAAAGAGTTAAAAATTCACGCGCCCTTTACTAGTTTTGGCGCAATTACCGGAATTATAGTTATGGCAATTTTTCATAACTTACCCCATACTATTTCTTATAATATTTTTTATATTCTTCATCCCATACATGTTGTTTTAAGCGCACTTGTCACTGCATCAATTTACAGGCTTCATACATGTGGTCGCGGTTCACATATAAAAGGTAAATGCAATCTTTGGATTTTGCTTGTCATAGGATATGCCGGGTCTATAGGTATAGCTACAATAAGTGATTCATTAATACCTTATTTGGGAGAAGTTCTACTTAACATGCCGAATAGAGGTATCCATATAGGTTTTATTGAAAAATGGTGGTTGGTTAACCCCTTAGCAATATTAGGAGTTGCCATAGCGTATTCGTGGCCGACAACGAAATTCCCCCATTCCGGACATGTTCTATTAAGCACGTGGGCTTCATTATTTCACATTATTATGGCAGCAAGAGGAGAAGCCTTGAGTTGGTTCTGGTATATCGCTATTTTTTTATTTCTTTTTTTCGCAGTTTGGATACCTTGTTGCGTAAGCGATATAGTATTTCCTTTGCTTTTTGTCAGGAAATCTAAAGGCGAAAATGGCTATGCCAGAAAAAGCATTAGAGGAAAAACTTAATGTCTATAAATAAATGTAGAAACTATGGATGAAGAAAAAAAATCAATCTCAAGATTTAATTTCATAATGGGGCTTTTGCACGGTATGTTCTTTAGTGGAGGTATTGCTTTTGGCAGTGCAACTACAGTTTTGCCTGCGTTCTTGACTAATTTCACAAGTTCTAAGGTTTTGATTGGATTATCTTCAAGTATTATGGGCGAAATCGGAGGCGTTGGCAATATTTTGCCTCAGCTGTTCATTGCTAGCAGAATAGAACATAGAATTCATAAAAGACCTCTTTTAAGATTTGCAATTACAGTTAGGGCATTTTGTTGGGGACTGATAGCATTAATCACTTATCTTTTTGCCGGAAATAATCCCTCGATAGCTCTCTGGGGGATATTTTTGCTTCTTTCCCTATTTACTTTTATGGGCGGAGTAGCAGTTGTCCCGTTTATGGATATTTGGGGTAAAACTATTCCCTCTAATTTAAGGGGAAGGTTTTTTGGTTACCGCCAATTGTTGGGTGGTTTTTTAGCTATTTTATCAGGGCTTGTCGTCAAATTTGTTTTAAATGGCAGTGGGATAGGTTTCCCTAATAATTACGCTCTGTTATTCTTATTTGCCTTTATCCTTATTACGATTTCATATTTTGCATTAGGTTCAGCAAGAGAGCCCTCTACTGAGGTTCATAAAGAACAGTTGCCATTTTATGATTTTTTAAGAAAGGCGGTCGGTATTTTGAAGAAGGATGCAAATTACAGAAAGTTCCTTTTTATCCAGATACTCTCCGGAGCCATTGCCTTATCTTTGCCATTTTTTGTGCTTTATGCCAAAGATGTTCTGAAGGTAAGAATAGGAATGATTGGTATATTTCTCTCCGCTCAAATGCTGGGATTAGTGCTCTCTAATATTATCTGGGGGCATTTATCCGATTACTTAGGGAGCAAAAAAGTTATCCAGTCCAGCATACTATTTGGATTATTGGCCCCCTTGTTTGTCCTCATATTGCCGCGGCATTTGCCCGGTCTATTTCCAATATTGTTTGTACTTTTAGGTTTCTTTATCTCAGGCCGGGTAATAGGCAAAAACAGCTTCTTATTAGATACGGCTCCTGCCAAAGACAGGCCTCGCTATGTAAGTTTGGAAGGAACTTTTAGATTGCCTGTTGTGTTTTTCCCATTGATAGGAGGAATGCTGATTCAACGCAGTTCTTATAGTATAGTTTTCGCAATAACCGGCTTATTCTTATTGGCGGCTTTTATCTTAAGCTTTGGTTTAAAGGAACCGCGTAGATTATGACTAAATATTATCCGAAGTCGGAAAATATTGGTCTAAGATATCCTATGTCAAATGGAAAGTTGTCAAATACCCTTGCGGGCACAAGTGAAAGTAATTTCTGCCGATAGGTCTACGGCTAACTATGCTTTTATCCTCAGCTCCGACTTGCGTCGGAGTTTCGGCTCTCGCCTATGGCGAGCAAGGAAAGAAGGTGCAAAGTGAAACAAATTGTCATTATAAGCGGGAAAGGCGGCACAGGCAAAACTATAATCACGGGAGCCTTTGCGGCATTGGCTAAAAATAAGGTTATGGCCGATTGTGATGTAGATGCAGCAGATTTACATCTATTGTTACAACCCGAAATAAAAAAAAGATACGAATTTAAGAGTGGGGAAACTGCTGTCATTGACCAGAATAAATGTATTCAATGCGGAAAATGTATTGAGGTGTGCCGCTTTTCCGCTATTACCGAAAACCGAAAACCGCAAACCGCTCACCGAATAATTATAGACCCGATTTCCTGTGAAGGGTGTGCTTTTTGTAGCTTGGTCTGCCCTGTCGGGGCAATAAAGATGAAAGAAAATACTTCGGGGGAGTGGTTTATTTCCGAGACGCGGTTTGGCTCTTTGGTTCACGCAAAGTTGGGCATTGCTGAGGAAAATTCAGGAAAGCTTGTTCCTTTGGTTAGGCAAAAGGCAAAAGAAATTGCTGAGAAACAAAATTGTGATTGGGTTATCATAGATGGTGCTCCGGGAATAGGTTGCCCGGTAATTGCTTCTCTCTCCGGGATAGATTGCGCCCTGGTAGTAACCGAACCGACCTTGTCAGGCCTGCACGATGCAGATAGGGTTATAAGTGTAGCTAAACATTTTGGTGTTTCAGTTAAATTGGTTATAAACAAATACGATTTGAATGAACAGATGGCCGGAAAAATAGAGAAATATTGTCAGGATAATAATATTCAGCTTATTGGTAAAGTTAGCTTTGACAAATCTGTGGTTAAGGCAATGGTGGAGGGTAAAACAATAATAGAGTATTCAGACGGCAAGGCAAAAAAAGAAATTAACCAAATCTGGGACAGATTAGAAAGCGATTTTGAGGAATAAAAATTAATAATGAAAACCTATTTGGATTGCATCCCTTGTTTTTTTAAGCAGGCCCTCGAAGCTGCAAGAATAGCAGGAGCAGGCAAAAAAACACAAAAGAGGATATTAAATGAGCTGGCAGGGGCTTTGCCGAAGTTTCCTTTAAGTTCCTCCCCACCTGAAATGGGTAAAGTTATTTATGGCTTGGCTAAGAGAATAACTAAAAAAGACGACCCTTATCTGAGGATAAAAGAAAAAAGCAATAAACTTGCCTTGAACATTTATGACAAGTTGAAGAAGAAAGTAAGCCATTCACGCGATAGATTATTAATGGCGGTTGAGTTGGCTATTGCCGGCAATATCATTGATTACGGCGTGAAAAATTCCTTAAATGTCGATGCGGAACTGGCAAGAATTCTAAATGAAGAGAATAAAGCTATCAAAAAAGAAAGCAAGGCAATATTTGACTATGAAAGTTTTAAACATGTTTTAAACAACACGGAAACTATCCTTTATCTGGCTGATAATGCCGGCGAGACAGTCTTTGACCGCATCTTGATCGAAGAGATTAGAAGAATTGATAGAAATAAAAAGATTATTTATGCAGTAAAGGAAAAACCCGTTATAAACGATGCTTTAATAAAGGACGCGCTCGATTGCAGCATCGATAAAATAGCGCAAGTGATTTCAAGCGGTTCGGACGCTCCGGGAACAGTACTTTCCTTATGCTCAAAAGAATTTTTACGGGTTTATAAAAGGGTAGATATGGTTATCAGCAAAGGGCAGGGTAATTTTGAGGCATTATCTGGAACAAAGAGGCCTGTTTTTTTTCTATTTATGGCAAAATGCCCGGTAATTGCACAGGATGTAGGCTGTGAAGTTGGAGAGGTTATTTTGCTTTATCGTTCCCTGGAAGAACTTGAGAAATTGAAATAGTGAAATAGGTGAGCATTGATACAGCGCGCTTTTAAATTCTGCCCTTTATGTAGACACTACCTGCGTAGAACCCGAATAGATGGTCGCACGAGATTAGTTTGCCAAAAATGCAGCTGGGTAGATTATAAAAATCCTCTGCCGGTTGCGGCTTGCGTGGCAATAAATGACCAGGATAAAATACTTATAACTAAAAGAAACCTTGAGCCTGGTAAGAACAGGTGGGCGTTACCCGGCGGTTTTGTTGAGTCGGACGAGACTCCTGAGAAAGCCTGCTTGCGTGAGCTGAAAGAAGAGACAGGAGTAAAGGGGGAAATAATTAGGTTAGCAGGGGTTTATGTTCAGAAGACCAGAAAGTATGGGTCTCTACTTGTTATAGGTTACGCTGTTAGGGTTTTGGAAGAGAGTATTTTTGTGAGCAGTGAGCTGAAGGAAGCAAAATTCGTTAGCCGGAAGGATTTACCCCATATCCCTTTTTCGACTCACCGGAAGATAATCGAGGAGGTGTGCAAAGGGGGAAGTTAAAGAAGCAAACCCTTCCGAGAAAATTTGTTTGGTTTTGGCGGATTCCATAAATAAAAGCAGGGCTATAAAATGGCTAACTTTGAAGATGAATATTTTTGACCAATACTATAAACAATACGATAACTGGTATGACAGAAACAAATTTGCTTATTTGTCAGAACTTGAAGCGGTCCGAAAAGCATTACCCGAAAGAGGGAAGGGTTTGGAAATTGGCGTAGGCACAGGAAGGTTTGCTGTGCCTTTGGGTATTGCTTATGGCGTAGAACCCTCGGTAAAAATGGCTGAGATTGCCATCCAGCGAGGAGTGGATGTCCAGATTGCCCCGGGCGAGAAGATACCCTTTGCGGACAATGAGTTTGACTATGCGCTCATTGCTATTACTATTTGTTTTGTTAAAAACCCGCAAAAAGTAATCGCTGAAACAAAGAGGGTTTTGAAAAAAAGAGGGAAAATTATCCTTGCCATTGTGGACAAAAACAGTTTTTTAGGCCAATTTTATCAGAAGAAAAAGAGTAGATTCTACAAACAGGCGAACTTCTTTTCGGTTGATGAAATAGTAGATTTGCTTAAAGGTTTTGACTTTGGCAATTTTTCTTTTTCCCAAACCATTTCTCATTTACCCCAGAAATTAAAGAAAATAGAGAAAGCGGAAGGGGGTTATGGTCAGGGTGGTTTTGTAGTAATCTCTGCCTATGCAAAAAACTAAATCTGTGTTATAATAAATGAAACTAAGGAGGCAAAGAATGCAAAAAAAGGCAGATATTTTGGTAATCGGAGGAGGACCGGCAGGAATTGTAAGCGCAGTTACAGCTCGCAGATATTATCCGGATAAGAAAATTTCCCTAATTAAGGATGTGAGCAAAGGTGCTATCCCCTGCGGCATACCTTATATGTTCTCTAGTTTAAAAAACCCCGATGAAAACCTTCTCGGTGATGCGCCATTAACAAAGAATAATATCGCTATAGTTATAGATGAGGCTATAAAGATAGAGCGCGAGTCAAAAGTTATTCAGACAAAAAACGGGGATTCTTATCAGTATGAAAAGTTGGTTCTGGCAATAGGCTCTATACCTGTTTTACCCCCCATCCCGGGCATTGAGAAAAAAGGTATTTATCGTATATGCAAAGATATGGAATATTTAAAAACTATGGTAGGAGAGGTTAAGAAAGCCAAAAGTGTTTTGGTCTTAGGAGGAGGTTTTATAGGAGTAGAGTTCGCTGATGAACTTTCTAATATCAAGGGTCTTAATATATATTTA
>DAOWKH010000014.1 GCA_030639955.1 Candidatus Omnitrophota bacterium
GTATTTCAAGAGAGCAGGAATTTTAATCCCCGGATTACCTTTGGTTTAGGTCCACATTCTATCTACAGTGTCTCGGAAGAGGGGTTGCGCTGGCTCAGGGAATTCGCCACTGCCCAGCATCTATTTATCCAAATCCATCTTTCCGAGACAAAAAGAGAGGTAGAAGATTGCCAGAAGAAATACAATAAGAAACCAGCGGAGTTTTTGGATTCGCTGAATTTTTTGAATAAAGATGTTTTGGCCGCCCATTCTGTTTGGTTGAATGAGAATGAAATGGACATCTTGAGCAAGAAAAAAGTCAGTGTTGTTTATAATCCATCCTCTAATATGAAATTAAGCAGTGGGATTTTTGATTATCCTGCACTAAAAAGAGCAGGGGTAAACATAACCCTGGGAACTGACGGCTGTGCCAGCAATAATAATCTGGATATGTTTGAAGAGATGAAAATCGCCGCTTTACTACAGAAATTAGATAACCCAGAAAATTTACCCGCGGCTGAATGTCTGGAAATGGCAACTCAAAATTCTGCAAGGTTTTTGAATCTGGATATAGAAATAAAAGAAGGGAAATTGGCCGACCTGATTTTAATTAATCTGCAGAAACCTTCGTTTACCCCCGGTCATAATTTTATCTCGGATATTGTCTATTCGGCGCAGGGGAGCTGTGTCTCGGATTTAATCTGCGATGGGAAGGTGTTGATGCGCAATCGTAAGGTAGAAGGGGAAGAAGAGATTTTGGCCAAATCTGGAGAAGTGGCAAGGAATTTAGTGGGGAGATGAAAATAGAACTTACCAATCTAAAACTTCAGTATCAAAGTATAAAAGAGGAGATTGATGCGGCTATCCAGAGGGTGCTGACGAGCTCGGAATTTATCCTCGGCGAAGAATTAAGAAAGTTTGAAAAAGAACTGGCTGATTATTGCGGCGCAAGGGAGGCTGTAAGTGTTGCTTCGGGAACAGATGCTCTCGTAATTGCCTTGGCTGATTTAGGAATCGGCAAAGGCGATACAGTAATTAGCACACCGTTTACCTTTATTGCTACTGCCGAGGCAATTGTGCGCGTGGGTGCAAAGCCAATTTTTGTCGATGTTCATCCCCGGACTTTAAATATTGACCCGATAAAGATTGAACAATGCTTGAATAGGGATAGGCAGAATACTAAGGCAATTCTCCCGGTTCATCTCTATGGGCAAATGGCCGATATGCCTGAAATAATGGAAATTGCTCAGAAATATAATTTGAAAGTTGTTGAAGATGCAGCTCAAGCGATGGGGGCGAAGGCGGAAGCGATTGGCGATGCCCGCTGCCTGAGTTTTTTCCCGGCCAAGAATTTAGGGGCTTATGGAGACGGCGGAGCAATTATTACAGACAATTCGGAGGTTGCCAACAGGGCAAAGGTGTTGAGAAACCACGGTTCGGTTAACAAATACCACTACTCAGTAAAGGGATTTAACAGCCGTCTGGATAATCTGCAAGCGGCAATCCTGCGGGTAAAGTTAAGGCATTTAGATGAGTGGCTCAAGATGCGTCAGGCTAATGCCGCCTACTATAATCAGCTATTAAAAGATTCAGATTTGATTTTGCCCCCCAGCAATGAGCAAGCCGCATTTAATTACTACACAATAAGAGCAAAAAATAATCAGCGGGATAAATTGCAAAAGGCACTAAAAGAGGGAGGGATTGCTACGACTATCTATTATCCCCTCTGCCTCCATTTACAGGAGGTCTATAAGGATTTGGGTTATAAACAAGGTGATTTCCCGGTGGCAGAGCAGGCGCAAGAAGAAGTGCTTTCCCTGCCAATGTATGCGGAGTTGAAAAGCGAGGAGATAGAGAAGATAACGGGAATAATAAAAGAGGTAATATGAAATACTACATCCGTTTATTAAAGTTCCTAAAGCCCTATCCGGTTGCATTCTTTGCCGCCATTGTCTGTATGTTTTTTTCCGTTGCCTTCAGCGGCGTCTCTTTGGGAATGATTGTTCCCCTGATGGACAAGATTTTTTCTCATCAAGAGATAGTTATCAACCGCTCTCTGCCCTTACTTTTAAAAAATTTCATTACAAAGCTCAACGTTTTATCTCCATCCGAATTATTGCTAATAATCGCCTGGTTAATTCCGCTTCTTTTTATCTTAAAAGGGTTGTTTGCCTTTGCCCAATCCTTTTTAATGAGCGGCATCAGCCAGAGGATTATCCGCGACATTCGGGATAAATTATATTGTAAATTACAGAGCTTATCGCTTAATTTCTTCAGCAAAGCGCGCACCGGGGAGTTAATTTCCCAGATTACCTATGATGTGGGGCTGGTGCAAAACTCTATTACCGAAGGGTTGATGGAGTTCGTTTATCAATTCTTGCAGATAATCCTTTTTTTAGGGATTGTCTTTTTTATTCACTGGCGATTGGCAATAATCTCGCTAATTCTCCTGCCCTTGGTGGTTTTGCCGGTTATTAAAATAGGAAAGAAATTACATAAACTTGGCAGTGAATCTCAAGAGAAGATGGGCAAGATTAATAATATCCTCTACGAGACGATTGCCGGTATCCGAATTGTGAAGGCCTTTTCAATGGAGGATTATGAGACAAAGAGATTTGCCGAGGAAAACAACAGATTTTATCGTTTGGTTGTTAAGAGTATAAAAAGGACGATTGTTTTGAGCCCCTTAAATGAGTTTGTAGGGGCATTGAGTGCGGCGTTTATTCTTTTCTTTGGAGGAAGAGAGGTATTAAGGGGGACGATGTCCGCGGGTGTATTTACCTTATTTTTGGGGGCTTTGCTTTCACTGATGAAGCCGTTTAAAAAAATAACCAACATCTATGGGCTCACCCAACAGGCATTAGCCGCGGCTAAGCGGATATTTAAGATATTAGATACACAACCAATGATTAAGGAAAAAAAGGATGCGATTGTTTTACCTTGTTTCAGTAAGAATATTATTTTTGACAGGGTGTGTTTTAGCTATGACGAGAAGGAGGTGTTGAAAGATATAAATTTAGAAATCCAGAGGGGAGAGGTTGTTGCCTTTGTGGGACAGAGCGGAGTAGGAAAGACGACATTAGTGAATCTGATCCCCCGTTTTTATGACCCCTGTAAGGGAAGAATTACTATTGACGGATATGATCTCAGAGAGCTTACTCTGAAATCATTAAGAGGGCAGATTGGGATTGTGAGCCAGCAGACGGTGCTGTTCAACGATACGGTGCGGGCGAATATTGCTTATGGAAGACAAGAAGCTTGCTTGGAAGAAATAATAGAGGCGGCCAAAGCCGCCAATGCCCATCGATTTATTGTTAGCCTGCCCGAGCAATATAATACCATAATCGGCGAACAGGGTCTGAACCTTTCCGGTGGCGAGCGTCAGCGTCTGGCTATCGCCCGTGCCTTTCTGAAAGCTGCCCCTATTCTTATCCTTGATGAGGCCACTTCGCAATTGGATACAGAGAGCGAGAGGTTAATTCAGGAGGCAGCCGGGCGTTTGATGGCCGGAAAAACAGTATTTGTAATCGCCCATCGCCTATCCACGGTTAAGAATGCCGATAAAATTGTTATTTTAGATGAGGGAAAGATAGTAGATACAGGCAGACATAATGAACTTTTATCCCGCGATTCTTTATATAAACGGCTTTACGAGATGCAGTTTGCTTAGGGGTATAATTTGCAAAGAAGGGGAAGTGTGTTATAATAATGTATAATCCCGTCTCATAAACTGCCCTAAAATTCTCTGCGATAAATGGAAAGGGCAAATAAAAGACTATCCTTCGCTTCGCTCAGGCTCTCGCCTGCGGCGAGTAAGGAAAGGCGGGATCAA
>DAOWKH010000007.1 GCA_030639955.1 Candidatus Omnitrophota bacterium
GGGGGTAAATTCAACTAAGGCTTTGCGAAGCACTTCCTACTTCGCAAAGCCAAGTTTCATTTATAACAACTCCGAAACAAATACCAACTTTATCTTTTCTTTCTCAAATAAAGGAATACTCTCCTTAAGAGCTCGCAACATATCGAGATGGGGATGACCGATGCCAATTATCTTCCCTCTTTGTTGGGCAAGTTTTATTAACAAGCGAAGGCGTCCTTTAATATAGCTAACATTACGCTGATTATCCAAAAAGACCTCATTTTTAGCGCTGCGCAGCCCTAATTGGCTGGCCAGGTCATAAGCAATTGATTTGCTACTTGCCCGAGCGTCAATAAAAAATAGCCCTTTCTTCTTTAAGTATTTCAAAACAGTTGTCATTAACTGTTTATTCTCGGTTGCCCGCGAACCCTCATGGTTATCTACGCCGACAACATAAGGAACAGCTCGCAAATTCTTCTCTAATTGCTTCAAAACCTCTTTCCTGCTCATATCAACCAAAATTACACCCGGGCCGGGATTAACCTGCGGATAGCCGTAGGGTTCTAAGGGGAGATGAAGCAGAACTTCTTTACCTTTCTCTTTTGCTTTTTCAGCGATAATCACAGAGTAGGGCAGGTTAGGCAGAATAGAAATATTCAAGGGAACATCTAAATCTATAAACTCCTCGGCGATTTTCTTGTTATAACCAAAATCATCGATGATGATAGCCGCTCTGCCTTTATATTCTTTGGCAGGAAGGGATGAGGACTTTTGAGAGCAGCGTCTTAGTCCATAACCGAGAAAAAATCCTAAAGCAAAAGCAATTAAAAGATAGATTGATAATTTCTTATACATCAAAGATTAAAATCGTTTTCTCTTCTCCAGAATAATTCTTCTTTCTCATCCACCAATTGAACAGCAATCTCAACAATATGCCTATCGTAAATCTCACCTGCACCCCTTTTAAGCTCTGCAAGCGTTTTATCTAATCCGAGAGCCGCCCGGTAGGGTCTATGAGATGTCATCGCTTCTAAGACATCAGCCACCGCTAATATTCTTGCCTCCATTATAACCTCATTGCCCTTTAATCCCCGTGGATAGCCCGAGCCATCAAGGCGCTCATGATGTTGATATACTGCTTCTGATAGAGGAGAGGGAAATTTAATCTTGCTTAATATATCAAAACACTTCTGAGGATGCTCTTGAATAATCGCATATTCCGATTTGTTGAGTTTCGCGGGTTTGGATAATATCTCCATAGGCACTGCTATTTTGCCAATATCGTGCAATTCCCCGGCCATATATATATCAACAACTTTATTCTCGGGCCACCCCAATTTTTTAGTGATATGCTCGGCAATAACGGCTACGCCGAGAGCATGAATTGATGTGTACTTATCTTTCATTTCAAATGCCTTGGAAAGGGCAGCAACCGCTTGTTTTGTTATCTTAAGCTTCTCTTCTTCAACCTGACTGCGCTGAGTAATGTCTCGGGTTATCCCCATAATGCCAATGATATTTTCACTCTGGTCTTTCCTTGGCAGTTTTGTAGTGGAAACATAATGATGAGAACCATCGGGTCGTGTTGTTCTCTCTACTTTATCGATAATCGACTCACCTGTTTGCATAACTTTCATATCATCTTCGGTCATATTTCTTGCTTCTTTTTCAGGAAAAAAATCAAAATCTGTTTTACCGATTACATTCTCAGGTCTCAGTCCCAGACCTTCAGCATGTGCCTTGTTAACCATAATGAGATACCCTTTGCTATCCTTGAAATAAATGGCATCGGGAATTTCATCCAAAAGATTCCGGATTAATTCTGTCTTAATCCGACGTCCGGGAAATATATACTTTTTCTTTTTCATTTTTATTCTCCATCCGCCTGAGGCGGATGGCGGAGAGGCCGGGATTCGAACCCGGGGATCAGTTTAACCCGATCAACCGCTTAGCAGGCGGCTCCTTTCAGCCACTCAGGCACCTCTCCACTTTTGGCAAATTGCTTATGGCTTATTGCAAATAGCTTGAACCATTTGCCATCTGCTATTAGCCATTTGCTAGTTTGGCGGACCGCCTCGCCCGTCAAAATTCGGAGAATTTTGCCGAGGCGGGCGAGTCTCGCCATCTCGCCACCTTTGGTGGCGGGATGGCGGAAGGAGCAGGATTCGAACCTGCGAGACCTTTCGGCCTAACGCTTTTCGAGAGCGCCGCAATCGTCCGCTCTGCCATCCTTCCTACTGCCTATTTTCCTCAAACTCCTCTATCTGCTTTAATCTGCGGCTGTGCCGCTCACCTAAAAAGTCAGATTTCAGCCAAATTTTGCATATATGCCCTGCTAACTTTTTCTCAATGAGCATTCCGGGCAGAATTAGAACATTAGCATTGTTATGCTCTCTGCTTAACCTTGCCCCTTCAGGAGAAAAACAAAACGCAGCGCGGATATTCTTTACCTTATTTGCGGCAATAGACATCCCAATTCCGGTGGCACAGATCAAAACCCCTCGATCAAATTCTCCCTTTGCTACTGCTAAGGCCAGAGGAAATGCAATCTGGGGATAATTGCAGGACTTCGAGCTGTTGGTGCCAAAATCAAGGACGGTGTGCTTATCCTTTCTCAACAGCGGTTTTAAATACTTTTTTAATTCATAACCTCGATGGTCAGAACCGATAGCTATCCTCACAAAACCTCCTTTATTCTTTTCATTACCTTGGGCATCTCTTTTTTTATAAGCTCAAAATAATCCTGATAGATATTCAAGGGTCTGCCAATGGGATCAGCTACATCTAAAACAAAAATCCTTTCCTTTACCCACGGAACCCTTTTTGAAATAACATCTTTGTGATATTCCTGCATCACAAAAATTATGTCGGCTGTCTTGAGCATTTCTTCTGTTAATACCTTTGTTTTGTAATCAGAAACATCGATCCCTTCTTTCTGCAGAACCTCTATTGTCTCGCGAGTGGGAGAAACCTCTGGAAGGGCAGAAACCCCGGCCGAAATAACCTTAATATTTTTTATTCCCTTCTCAGCGAGGAGCTTTTTTAATAGCCCCTCAGCCATAATACTCCTGCAGGTATTGCCGGTGCAGACAAAAAGCACTGTTCTTTGCTCCAGGGTCTTTTTTAACTCTCTTTGCTCAATTGCTCCTTGACGCAGAACCCTTGGTTTAACAGTAGTTAAATCTAAAACTGTGGATTCCTCACCTAATTTGGTCTTTCCTCCATCAATGGCTAAATTTACTTTACCATCTAAATCTTTCAGCGCTTCTTCAAGAGTAACTGGAGGCCGAGCGCCGCTAATGTTGGCACTGGGAGCAACCAAAAATGTTTTGCTCTCGCTAATCAATCTCTGGGCAATCTTATTATCGGGCAGACGCAAACCTATACTTTTTTCTTTTGTTTTCAAAATCAGGGTTAAAGGACCGGGCCAAAAAGCTTCGCTAAGAGCATAAAAAATTGGCGGAAGATTTTTAACTAATCTTTCGGCATCCTCTTTGCAGGCAATATGCACACTTAGAGGTCTATTTTGCGGGCGTTTCTTAATCTCGTAAACCCTTTGCATTGCTTTTGGATTAGCAAAATCTGCCCCCAAGCCATAAACTGTCTCAGTAGGGAAAATAACCAATCCCCCTGTTTTGATTATTTCAGCTGCTTCTTTTATTCCCTCTATCTCGGGATTTTGGGAATTAAGTTTTAATACTCTTGTTTTTTTGTTCAACTTTCTTCCTTAATTCTCTTTTATATATTTGAATCCTTTTGTTAATCTCTTCATCGCTTATCCCTAAAATCTGAACTGCAAAAATAGCTGCATTCTTTGCCCCGGTTTTGCCAATCGCCATACAGCCAAGCGGCACGCCGCTGGGCATCTGGACGGTAGAAAGCAGGGAGTCCAGACCCTTTAGGGTTTTAGTTTCTATAGGAATGCCAATCACCGGCAAAGTAGTGTGGGCGGCAATTGCCCCGGCTAAAGCGGCAGCTCCGCCGGCAGCGGCAATGATTATTTTTATCCCTCGCTTGGCGGCATTAGAGGCAAATTCAGAGACCTTTTTGGGACTGCGGTGGGCAGAAAGAATCTTTAGTTCGTAAGCAATCTCAAATTTCTTTAAAATCTTTTCCGTTTCTCTTATCGTGGGCAAATCCGAATCACTACCGATGACTATACTAACAATTGGTTTTTTCATTTAACCCTCTCTTTCCAATATCCCTCCGATATTGCATTCCTTCAAAATGAATCTTGTTTACTTCTCTATATACCTTATTTATCGCCTCTTCTAAACTATCTCCCAAAGCCGTAATTCCTAACACCCTCCCGCCGTTGGTAACAATACTTTGACGGTGAGCCAGCCTCGCCGACTTGGCTAGGCGGGCGGTGAGCGGTGAGCGGTTAGCGGAAAACTTCGTTCCTGCGTGAAAAACTAATGCGTCTTTTACTTTATCCAAACCAAAAATCTCTTTTTCCTTTTCATATTTCCCAGGATAACCTTTCGAGGCAAGCACGACGCAAACTGCCGATTGTGGGCTTATGTCTAATTTTATTTCATTTAATTTATTATCAACAACGGCTAAAAAGATTTCTACTAAATCATTATTCAAGCGGGGCAAAACTGCCTGGGTCTCGGGGTCACCAAAGCGAACATTAAATTCTAAAATGCTTATATTCTCTTTGCTAATCATCATGCCGGCATAAATTACTCCTTTATAAACTATCCCCTCCGAATTTAATCCTTGGATAATTCTTTGCAGTATATTTTCTTTTGCAAAATTAGATATCGGTGAATAAGCACCCATCCCGCCGGTATTCGGACCTCTGTCGCCATCGTAAATCTGTTTGTGGTCTTGAGAAGAAGGCAGAGGTAAAATTGTGCTACCATCAGTAAAGGCAATAATAGACGCTTCCTCACCGGTTAAAAATTTCTCAATAATTATTTTTTCACCGGCGCTACCAAATGCCTTCTCGCGCATCATCTTATAGATAGTGTTCTCGCCCTCCTCTTTACTGTGAACAACAATTGCTCCTTTGCCCGCGGCTAAGCCATCGGCTTTGATTACACAAGGAAAGTCTATCTTTTGCAGATAGGCAATTGCCTTTTCGTAATTGTCAAAGACCACAAAATCAGCCGTAGGGATGGCGTATTTGCGCATCAACTCTTTGGCAAATATCTTGCTCCCCTCCAACTGGGCGGCTTGCTTGTTAGGACCAAAAATCTTCAAGCCCTCGTTTTCAAATTCATCAACTATCCCCGCTACCAATGGAGCTTCAGGACCGACAATGGTTAAATCAATATTCTTTTGCTTAGCAAAATTGGCTAATTCCTTTATATCAACAGGAGAGATATCTATACACTCGGCGAGTTCGCTTATTCCGGTATTGCCCGGGGCACAAAAAATCTTATTTACTTTCTTGCTCTGGGCAATCTTCCAGACCAAGCAGTGTTCCCTTCCCCCTGAACCGATCACCAAAATTTTCATTTTACTTCCCCAATCACCCAA
>DAOWKH010000030.1 GCA_030639955.1 Candidatus Omnitrophota bacterium
GAAGGCGAAAGCGCTTCAGCGAAGGCGGATAGTGTCATTGAAGACGAATAGCATATCTTATGAGCAACAGATTAAAGCCCTCTCCAAGATAAGCAAAGCAATTGCCTCGGATTTATATTTAGAGGATATTCTGCGGCTTATTGTGGCGGTGACAGCTCAGGTTATGGGTTCTAATATCTGCTCTTTGCAGCTTTTAGATGAGAAAAAAAAATTAGTAATTCGTGCCACTCAGAGCGTCAGCGAGGAATACAACAAAAAACCGCCTCTAAAAATTGGTGAAGGGATTGCCGGAAAGGTAGTCAAAGAGAATAAACCAATAACAGTCAAGGATGTTACTCAAGAAAAGGAGTATAAATATCAGAACATTGCCAAGAAAGAAGGACTGTGTTCGCTTTTATGCGTCCCTTTAAATGTAAAAGGAAAGGTTATTGGGGTGCTCAATTCTTATACCTCCCAGCTGCATAACTTCAGCGAGACAGAGATTCATATCTTAACCTCTATCGCTAATCAGGCCGCAGTAGCCATTGAGAATACAGAATTAATGGTAAAGACACGGGTTATTCAGGAGGAGTTAGAGACGCGCAAAAAGATTGAGCGAGCAAAGGGGCTATTGATGAAAAATGAGAAGTTGAGCGAGGAAGAAGCATATTCAAGAATGCGAAAATACTCAATGGATAACCGCAAGAGTATGCGTGAGGTCGCCGAGGCAATTATTTTGGCGAACGAGATGAGGAAAAAAGATTCTTGAAATTTGACATATTTGATAAAATGTAGTATGTTTGTATCAGGAGGAAGATATGGATAAACAAAGAATAGATGTTTTAAAGATTATCAAAGAAAAAAACATCAAAACAATCCAACTCTGGTTTACGGACATCTTGGGGATGCTCAAGTGTATTTCTATTACTCCCGAGGAATTAAAAGCGAGCATTGAACATGGCAAGGGATTTGATGGTTCTTCAATAACCGGCTTTGCCGAGGCAGAGGAAAGCGATATTATTGCCAAACCCGATACATCTACTTTTCAGCTCCTTGCTTGGGAGCAGGGAAATGGACCTGTAGCAAGAATGTTCTGCGATATCTTAAATCCTGATGGAACTGCTTATCCGGGCGACCCCCGTTGTGTTCTCAAACGCAATCTAAAGCGGGCAAAAGAGAAAGGATTTGTCTACTGTATAGGACCGGAGATAGAATACTTCTATTTCAAGAATGCCCAAACCCCTGAAGTCCTTGACGAAGGAACATACTTTGACCTTATCCCCAATGACTTAGCCAATAGTCTGCGCAATAAAACAGTACGGGCATTAGAGGAAATGGGCATCGCAATAGAAGCGAGCCACCATGAGGTTGCCCCCAGTCAACATGAGATAGATCCAAGTTATAGTGATGCTTTAACAATGGCCGATAATATAATTACTATTCGTTATTGCATCAAAGAAATCGCCCAGGCAAATGGGGTCTATGCCAGTTTTATGCCCAAGCCGCTATTTGGCAGAAATGGCAGTGGTATGCATGTTCATCAGTCACTGTTTTCCGCCGAAGGCGGATCCGCCTCTGGCGGAAAAGGAGAAAAAAACGCCTTTTTTGACCCTGAAGATAAATTTTATCTTTCCGAGCTCGCCAAGTATTTTATTGCCGGGCAGTTAACGCATATCCGTGAGTTTTGCTCTATTATTGCCCAATGGGTCAATTCTTATAAGCGGCTTGTGCCCGGCTATGAGGCACCGGTCTACATATCCTGGGGGCAGAAAAACCGAACAGCTTTGATTCGGATACCGAGCTATCGTTTAGGAAATGAGAAGGCAACAAGAGCAGAATTGCGTTGTCCCGACCCGGCTTGTAATCCTTATTTAGCATTTTCGGCAATGTTAGCCGCCGGGTTGGAAGGGATTGATAAAGAATATAAACTGCCTCCGCCAGTTGAACCAAACATCTACAAGATGCAAATGGAGGAAAGAAAAAACAGGGATTTACATTCCTTACCTGTAAATTTATTTGAGGCCATCGGCGAAACCGAAAAAAGCAGATTAGTCAAGGACGCATTAGGAGAGCATATCTTCTCCCGTTTTATCCTTAATAAAAAGATGGAGTGGGATGAATATAGGATGCAAATTAGTTCTTATGAATTGAAGAGATACCTTCCCACTCTTTAAAAAAAACTTGACAAGATTTTTAGATTGTGATAAAGTAAATCCAGAATTAAAAATAGCACGAAGGTGTGCTTTACAAATGACAAAGATGTCCAGAAAGAGAAGGGCATCTTTTTTGTTATTGGAGGGAAAATAAAATGAATCTACAAAGACCAAATGCCGATGAGGCGACCCAGACATTTAATCGTTCAAGAAGCGTAGTTCCCGGTTCAGGACTTTGTTCAAGATGTGTGGATGGTTGTCGAGGAAATTGTGAGGTATTTAAGGCATCGTTTAGAAGTCGGGAGGTTATTTATCCCGGCCCCTTTGGCGAGATAACCGCCGGAGCAGATAAGGATTATCCGGTTGACTACTCGCATCTAAATATTCAGGGATATGCCCAGGGAGCAAAAGGGCTTCCCGAGGGAGTAGAGCCATCTCCGGATACAACAAAGTTTCCCGATGTTGATACCGAAACCGAATACGGTTGGGATAAGAAAATTAAGATGAGAGTGCCGATGTTTACCGGCGCCCTCGGTTCAACCGAGATTGCCCGCAGGAATTGGGAGCACTTTGCCATCGGAGCGGCTATTTCCGGGGTTACCCTTGTTTGCGGGGAGAATGTCTGCGGTATAGACCCTAAGCTGAAATTGAACAAAGAGGGTAAAGTTGAACAAGCGCCGGATATGGACAGGCGTATTGAAGTATATAAAAGATATCACCAGGACTACGGTGAAATTCTGGTCCAGCTTAATGTGGAAGATACCCGCCTTGGCGTTGCCGAATATATGCGGCGGAAACACAACTTGGAAACAATCGAACTAAAATGGGGTCAGGGAGCAAAGTGTATCGGCGGAGAGATCAAGGTTAAGAGCTTAGAAAGGGCACTTGAACTGCAAAAGCGTGGCTACATTGTAACCCCTGATCCTGCAGTTCATGCTAATCAAGAGGCATTTAAAGACGGAGCAATTAAAGAGTTTGAGAGACACTCTCGTTTAGGATTTGTTTCTGAAGATACCTTTTTAGCCGAAGTAAAACGCTTAAGAGATTTAGGCTTTAAACGGATAACCTTAAAGACCGGGGCTTATTCAATGAAAGAATTAGCAATGGCAATCAAGTTCTCCTCGATGGCGAAAATAGACCTTTTGACTATTGATGGCGCTCCCGGCGGCACCGGTATGAGCCCCTGGCGGATGATGGAAGAATGGGGAATTCCTACCTTTTATCTTCAATCTCTAACTTATGAATTCTGCGAAAAGTTGGCTAAAAAGGGAATGCGAGTTCCCGATATTGCTATTGCCGGCGGCTTTTCCAGCGAGGACCATATTTTTAAGGTTTTGGCAATGGGCGCTCCCTATGTAAAAGCGGTTTGTATGGGCCGAACTTTAATGATCCCGGGGATGGTCGGCAAGAATATCGCCAACTGGCTCAAGGAAAATAAACTACCCAAAACCGTTTCTGCTTATGGTAATACTCCTAAAGAGATTTTTGTCTGTTATGAAGAATTGGTCGATAAGTATGGCAAGGAGATAGAGAACATTCCATTAGGGGCTATTGGTATTTATAGCTTTGCCCAAAAAATTAGAGTTGGCTTGCAGCAGCTTATGGCTGGCAGTAGAAACTTCCGACTAAATACGATTTCGCGCAACGACCTTATGGCTTTGACCGAGGAAGCGGCAAAGATTTCGGGCATTCCATATATAATGGAGGCCTATCGGGAAGAAGCAGAGGCAATTTTAGAATGAAATCAACGATAGAAAGGATAGTTGTCTGGCTGAAAGAGCAAGCGCAGAAGGCGGAGAAAAAAGGTTTGGTTTTGGGTCTGAGCGGGGGAGTGGATTCTGCTTGTGTAGCCGCTCTGGCAAAGAGGGCTTTCCCGGATAACTCTCTGGGGTTGATAATGCCCTGCGAAGAATCCTCTGCTGATGTAGAAATGGCTATTAAGCTGGCTGACAAATTAAATCTGCCCACTAAGAAAGTAGTCCTGGATAGGCCCTATAAATCATTGCTGGAAATCTTACCCTCAACAGAGAATAAAATAAGCAAGGCAAATCTAAAACCAAGATTAAGGATGCTCACCCTGTATTATTTTGCCAACAGCTATGAATATTTAGTTGTCGGAACAAGCAATAAAACCGAAATAACAATAGGATATTGCACTAAATATGGTGATAGTGGAGCCGACTTATTGCCCTTGGGAGAGTTTTATAAAACAGAGCTAAAGGAATTAGCCGAGAAGTTAGGAGTTCCTAATGAGATAATTTTGAGAAAGCCCAGTGCCGGTCTTTGGGCCGGGCAGTTTGATGAAGATGAGATAGGCATTTCTTACCCTGAGCTTGATAAGATAATAAAAGCAATTGAAGATGTTAATACCAGCGGCATTGATAAACCAAAATTAGATAAAGTAATGAAGATGATAGAGAATTCCGGCCATAAACGCCAGTTAATCCCTGCATTTCAGCGTTAAGATATTGCTGAATTTTTCAGCAATATCTTTAAGTTATGCCT
Source organism: Candidatus Omnitrophota bacterium (assembly GCA_030639955.1). Taxonomy (GTDB): domain Bacteria; phylum Omnitrophota; class 4484-213; order 4484-213; family 4484-213; genus 4484-213. The sequence goes on from DAOWKH010000030.1 coordinate 4,638, forward strand.
AAACGCACTGATATCCATAAAATTCTGATTATCGGTTCGGGTCCGATAATTATTGGCCAGGCCTGCGAGTTTGACTACTCGGGCACCCAGGCCTGTAAAGCATTAAAGGAAGAGGGGTATGAGGTCGTGCTGGTTAATTCTAATCCGGCTACGATAATGACTGACCCCTCAATGGCTGATAAAACATATATTGAACCGCTCACTACAGAGAGTTTAGAGAAAATTATTGAAAAAGAAAAACCTGATGCCCTGCTTCCTAACTTAGGAGGCCAAACCGGGCTTAATCTCGCCTCGGCGCTCCATAAATCAGGGGTATTAGACAAATATGGGGTTGAGGTTATTGGAGTTAAGATTGATGCTATTGAACGTGGTGAAGACCGCATTGCCTTCAAAGAGACGATGAAGAAGTTGGGCATAGCCATTCCTGAATCCGAGCCCTGCTATTCTGTTGAGCAAGCCGAGAAAATAGCCGAAAAGCTCGGCTATCCGGTGGTGTTGCGGCCTGCTTATACCTTGGGCGGGACAGGCGGAGGGATTGCCTATAATGTAGAGGAGTTGAGGACTATTGTCGCTCGCGGACTTGCCGCCAGTTTAGTGCATCAGGTCTTAGTTGAAGAATCGGTTTTAGGATGGGAAGAATTGGAGCTTGAGGTTGTCCGCGACCAGAAGGAGCAAAAAATCACCGTTTGTTTTATTGAGAATATTGATGCAATGGGCGTGCACACCGGAGATAGCTTCTGTTCTGCGCCGATGCTTACTGTTCCTGAGCCATTACAAAAGCGGATGCAGAAACTTTCCTACAAAATAGTGGATGCAATTGGTGTTCTCGGAGGGACAAATATTCAGTTTGCTCATAATTTAAAAGATGACCGATTAGTAGTAATAGAAATAAATCCCCGAACTTCTCGCTCTTCTGCACTTGCTTCTAAGGCAACCGGTTTTCCCATTGCCCGCATTTCTACAAAACTC
>DAOWKH010000117.1 GCA_030639955.1 Candidatus Omnitrophota bacterium
ATAAGCACGTGATTTAGGCGACTGTTAAGGAGACTAAATTACTGTGCGCATTGAATCCGCCTCAGGCGGATAAATTCAACTAAACAATTTAGCTTCGGTTTTCACCTCGCTAAATTGTAGTTTCACTTACATTTTAACCGAAATCCCCTTACTTTTCAAATACTCCTTTGCTTCCCTAATTGAATACTCGCCGTAATGAAAAATTGAAGCCGCTAATACAGCATCGGCTTTGCCCTCGGTCAATACCTCATAGAGATGCTCTAAGTTACCTGCCCCGCCAGAGGCAATTACCGGAATATTTACCGCTTCGGCAACTGCGCGGGTCATCTCTAAATCATAACCTTGCTTTGTTCCATCGGCATCCTTGCTGGTTAACAAGATTTCTCCTGCTCCTGATTGTTCTACTTTTTTAGCCCACTCAACTACATCTAAGTCGGCTGATTCTTCTCCTCCGATAATCAAAACATCCCATTTTTTAGTCGATAGTCGATAGTTGATAGTCGATAGATTATTTTGTTCTTTGCTGTGGACTGTGGACTGTGGACTGTAGACTGATTTTGCGTCAATAGCAACTACAATCTTTTTTCTGCCAAATTTTTTGGCTGCTTCCTTAATCAGCTCTGGATTTTTCACCGCCGCAGTATTGATAGATATCTTGTCCACATCGAGAGCAAATAAATCCTGCATATCTCCAATATTTCTTATCCCCCCGCCTACGCAGAAAGGGACAGTGACTACATCGGTTACTCTTTTAACCCAATCAAGCCGGGTTTTTCTGTTCTCGGTTGTAGCCGCAATATCTAAAAATACCAGTTCATCTGCCCCCTGCTTAGAGTAGGCAATTGCGGCTTCCACTGGATCCCTTGCGTCTTTCAAGTTTACAAACTTCACCCCCTTAACCACTCGTCCGTCTTTGATATCAAGGCAGGGTATAACTCTTCTAAACATCATTAATCCTCATTTAATCTCGATGGAATTGCATCCCTCCAGGTATTGCTCAATGTGCCCAAAGGAAAATCTATTATTGGAGTCCGATTATATTGAACTATGAACCTTTTCCCGCTAACATTGCCCAGAACTTGACAGGGAATTGAGTGCTTCTCTGCTATTTGCTCTAAAACACTCAATTTATCTTTGCTTATAGAAACCACTATCCTGGAGGGCGCCTCGCCAAACAAAATCTCATCTAACCTTATATCACCACTTTTAAAACCATCCAATTTTACCACAGCACCTAACATCTTTCCAGAGTTTGTAATACACGATTCAGTTAAAGTTACTGCCAAACCTCCCTCGGAACAATCATGGGCAGAATTAATAATTTCTGATTTAATCGCTTCAAGACAGGTTTCTTGAACCGCCTTCTCCATCGCTATATCTATCTGGAGGTTCCCCTTCTTTTGCTTGTGAATAAGATATAGATATTCGCTACCCGAAAGGTCGGCTTTATTCTCGCCTAAAAGCACTACTAAATCGCCTTCATTCTTAAACTCCTGGGTAACATATTTATCGGCATTCTCTATCAGCCCGACCATACCCACCATCGGAGTTGGGTCTATTGCTCCTTTAGGATTTTCGTTATAGAAACTTACATTACCGCTGATAACCGGTGTGTTTAAAGCGGCGCATGCCTTGGAAAGTCCCTCTATACACTTTTCAAATTGCCAGTAGTTTTCCGTTTTCATCGGATTGCCAAAATTCAAACCATCAGTAATCGCTAACGGTTTTCCTCCGGCGCAAACTATATTTCTGGCCGCTTCGGCTACTGCGAGCATCGCTCCATTATGGGGATTCAGATAGCAATACCGGCTGTTGCAATCTACGCTTATAGCCAAGGCCTTGTTAGTTCCCTTAATTCTGATTATAGCCGCATCTGAGCCGGCGTTCACTATCACTTCATCTTTATCTACAAAGGTAAATTTTTTATATGCCGATTCTTTACTGGCAATCGTAGGAGAGTCAAGCAATTGCAATAAAACTTTATTGAAATCATCGGGTTGTTTCACGGACTCGCGAGTCAATTTCTGCGCTTCTTTCAAGTAGGCCGGTTCTTTTATCTCTCTTTCATAAAGCGGCGCCTTTTCGGTAAGCGCTTCGGCCGGAATCTCACAAACCACAACCCCGTTCTGTTTAACCCGCATCATTTTATCGTCGGTCACCTTTCCTATTTTTCGGGCATTGATATTCCACTTTTTTAATATATCCAGTGCCTCTTTCTCTTTGTCACTCTTTAAAATAGCAAGC
>DAOWKH010000033.1 GCA_030639955.1 Candidatus Omnitrophota bacterium
GGGATTAGCGGTATTATAATGATGTTCACAGCTCTAATTGATGGGCTGCGGCTTTTTGCTGTCTCTTTTCTCTATGGTGGTCTGAGCTTTCTTTATCTTTATGCTATCAGCGAGATAATTCAGTTACTGATGAATCTGGAGAGAAATACGCGGAAGGAGTAAGTAAAAACAGGATTTTTGCATTCCTCGCTCTCTACACTCCGACAGAAGAAAATCTAAGGGTTTTGTCTGTGATGAACCTTCCACCCTCTAAAGGGCTGGCTTTCATCCCGCCAAAACCCAAGATTTTTATCTCTGTCTCCGCTAATGTTCGCTCAAAACGCAAAAATCCTGCTTGGAGATATCTATGAAAAAAATATTTATTTTCTTTTTCATTTTTTTTATAGCCCTTTCAACATTATCCTGGGCAACAGAGAATGAGACCTCTAAAATTATAGCTCTCAAAATAGAGGGCAACAAAACGCTAAGCAAGGCATTTATCCTTTCCCGTATTAGCTCCAAAATCGGTCGGCAGTTTTCGCGTAATATTTTAAATGATGATGTTAAGCGGCTTTACAAAACAGGGTATTTTGAAGATGTCCGGGTAGATTTTTCTGCGAAAGAAAAAGGAGTGGAGGTTGTTATTATAGTAGAAGAAAAACCCATTCTCATTGATATTATTTTAGAAGGCAATCGGGCGTTTAGCAAAAGATATATTAAGCAAAAATTAGGTTTCTTAGCCGAGCAAACAGATGAAGAAGAATTTTTAAATAAACCGCTAAATAAAAGAAAAGTAAAGAAAAAGATAGACAAACTCGAGACCCTTTATAAACAAAGGGGCTATTATTTAGCCGAAGTAAAAGAAGAGATTGATATTGATGCGGAGACAAATCAAGCCACTGTTTATATCTTGATTGATGAGGGTAATAAAATAAGAGTTCGGCGTATTTTTGTGGATGGAAATAAGGAATTTTCAGACAAAAGAATATCGAAACTATTGAAGACAAAGAAAAAGTGGTGGTTTAATTCTGGTTTTTTTAAACAAGATGTTTTTAAAAAGGACTTAGAGAAATTAAAAGAATTTTATCAGAATGCCGGCTACAGCGATGTGAAGCTAAATTCGACTATTTCTTACGATGAGAGAATGCGAAATATGTTTATTACTCTTAAGATCAAAGAGGGAAATAAATATGAGACCGGGGAAATAGTCATCAAAGGGAATAAAATTTTTTCAGAGAGGGAAATAAAAAAGGAACTGAAGTTACTTCCCAATACTGTTTTTACTGACAAAAAATTGAGAGAGGGTGTTCGCAATATCGAAAGATTCTATTTTAATAAAGGATATATTTCTTGTTCTGTTTTCCCTAAAACGCTTTTGAATAAAAGGACAGGTAAGATTAATATCATCTATCAAGTAAAAGAAGGTGACCTGGCCTATGTGAACAGGATTGATATCAAGGGGAATGCGATTACCAAGGATGTAGTGATTAGAAGAGAGCTAAGGATTCTTCCCGGCGACAGATTTGATGACCAGAAATTGCGGCAAAGCCGTCAGAATCTGGAAAATCTTGGCTATTTTGAGCAGATAAATTATGATATTCGGGATACTGCAGTTTCTGACAAAAAAGATTTAATTGTGGAGGTCCAGGAGAGGAAAACCGGCGAATTTAGTTTTGGCGGGGGATATAGTTCAGTAGACAGAGGAATTGGTTTTGTAGAGATTGCCCAGCGCAATTTTGATATAAACAATTTTTCTACCTTTAGGGGCGGTGGTCAGGATCTGAGATTAAGGGCAGAGATTGGTCGCACAAGGAAAGATTATCTGCTGAGTTTTACCGAACCCTGGTTTGGAGGCAGGCCGCTATCTGTTGGTTTTGATTTGTATAGCCGCACCTGGGAGAGAGAGGATTATGACGAGGGCCGAACAGGTGGCGATATCCGCATGGGAAGAGCTTTTAGCCGCATCTGGCGCTGGAATCTGACCTATTGCCTGGAAGAGATTGAAATCAGCGATATTGGCGGTAGCAGCTTAGGGATTAATGATATTAAGGACGAAGAAGGAAAAAAGACGATTAGTTCTCTGACCGGCCAGATTATTCGTGACACCCGCGACAGCAAGATAGACCCACGCAAAGGAAATGTCCTTACCAATTCTCTGAAGTTCGCTGGTTTAGGCGGAGATAAAAAATTTACTAAATATATTGCAGAGATAAACCAATATATCTCTCCGGGCGAGAAAGGCCGGTTTGCAGATTTGGTTTTGGAATTGAAGTTGAGAGGAGGCATAGCTACAGATTGGAGCGATTCGGGTGTGCCGGTCTATGAGCGTTTTTATGCCGGGGGCGGAGGAACTATTCGCGGTTATAAATACAGAAAGGTAGGCCCGCGGGATTCTGGCGATTCTATTGGCGGAAACTCAATGCTGATTGCAAACAGCGAACTTACTTTCCCTCTGGTCAAGAGAATAATCAAGGCCGCCCTTTTCTATGACCTTGGCAATGTCTGGGCAAAGAGTAGCGATATTGACCTTTCGGATTTAAAAGCAGGAGCAGGGCTGGGTGTCCGGATTAACACCCCTATCGGGCCATTGAAGCTTGACTATGGCTATGGTTTTGACCCTGACCCCGGCGAAAAGAAAGAAGGGCATTTTTATTTTAGTATGAGTAGAGCGTTTTAAATGAAACTTGGTTTTGCGGAGTACGAAGTGCTTCGCAAAGCCTTAGTTGAATTTACCCTGTTAAATAATTTCGCTGAAGGCGAAATTCCGCCGTAGGCGGATTTAACAGGGTTCAATTCGTTCAAACAATTTACGTTCACTGCGTTCCGTAAATCGTGAACTCATTGAAGGAGGATGAAAGTGAAGAAAATAGTTTTACTTTTAAGCATAATTTTTCTGTTAGGAGTTAGTCAGATTGGTTTTGCCGCAGAGGCAAAGATTGGCTATATAGATGTGGAGAAGGTTTTTAGCAGTCATAAGAAAACAGAAGAGTTAAA
>DAOWKH010000112.1 GCA_030639955.1 Candidatus Omnitrophota bacterium
ATTTTTGTTATTTCTTTTCTTTTTTCCGCTTGTTCTCTCTCGCCTGTTCAAGACGAACGCATTTTTTTAGGTACTACTGTCGGAATCAAGGCGGTCGGTGGAGATAGAAAGGAACTCCAAAAAAAGATAAATTTAGCATTTGTTGAGATAGATAGATTAGAAAAACTTTTTAATCTCCATAATCCCCAAAGCGAACTTTCCCGACTAAACAAAAATGCCGCTCGGCAGCCAGTAGAAGCGAGTGAGGAGTTATTCTTTGTTATTAAAAAGGCAATTGAGTTTTCTCAGATTACCGGTGGCGCATTTGACCCTACTGTAAATTCTTTAAATAAAGAGGCGAGTTATAAAGATATTATCTTAGACGAGAAGAAAAAGGCAGTTTTCTTTACTAAAGAGGGTCTAAAAATAGATTTAGGGGGGTGCGCAAAGGGATATATTGTTGAGCGAGCAGCCGAAAGATTAAGGCAATTAGGGGTCAGTTCTTTGTTAATAAATGCCGGCGGGGATATAATAGCGGTGGGAAGAGAATGGAGAGTTGGCATCCGGCACCCTCAAAAGGGAAATAAGACATTACGAGTTTTAAAATTAAAGAATAAAGCGATTGCTAGCTCTGGAAATTATCTGCGTCTGCATATTATTAATCCTCGGACTAAAAGAGTAGTGCAAAACAGTATTTTGAGCAGTACGATTATTTCCGACAGCTGCCTGAAAAGCGATATTTTAGCTACCACCGTGTTTGTTTTAGGTAAAGATAAAGGGCTGAGCTTGATTGAGGGCCTAAAAGATGTAGAAGGAATGATAGTAGTTGAGCAAGGAAAAAAAGTTGGGGTTATTTATTCTTCAGGTTTTAATAATTGTGGAGGGAAAAATGAAAAAGAGTAAATTAATTCTGGCTTTGGTTTTTCTTTGTTTTTTTTCTTTTGCTTCTGAGGGAAGAGCCCAGAGTGATAAAGCCAAAGAAGCAGAGAGATGGGGATTTTATAGGATTAGCGAAGATTTTTTTTCGGGCAGGCAAGAAAAAGCTTGGGGATGGGAAGAAGATATTGAGGGAGTAAAAAGGTTTATTTCTGCTGTTTGGGGAAAAATTACTGAGTTTTGGGGTAGGGCATGGGGAGGATTAGAGATAGAAGATTTCTCCTCAACTGTTAAATACGATGATATCATCGATAACCTTTATCGTTCAGGCTGGAGTTATTATCAAAATGGAGATTTCGATAAAGCGGAGAAGGAGTGGCAAAAGATATTGGCTATTGACCCACAAAACGAAAGAGCAAAGTCAGCGATAAGGGATATTTGGAGAATAAGGTGAGAAAAGTTTTCTATTGTTCTATTGCTTTATTGTTCTATTGCTCTATTGCAACTGCTGAGCAAGCAAATAAGATTATTGCCGTGGTAAATAACGAGGTGATTACTCAACAGGAATTGGATTATAATCTCCTGCCTTTGTATGAACAATATAAATCTGTTTATCAAAATGAAGATTTAGATAGAAAGCTCAGGAAGGCAAAAAAGGATATTTTAGAGCAGATGATTGAGAATAAACTCATTCTTCAGGAGGCAAAGAGGAGAGGGATTAAGGCAAGTGAGGAGGAGATAGAAAAAGAAATCGCTAAAGCAAAAAAAGGGTTTTCTTCGTCAGAGGAGTTCACCAAGGTCTTAAAGCAAGAAAATCTCAATATTCAGAAATTAAGAGAAAGATATGAAGAGCAGATTATGATTAGAAAGGCAATTCAAAACTATCTTGTTAGAAAGATAAATATTACTCCCGAAGAGATACCGTCTTATTACGAGGAGCATATTGATGATTTTACTCAACCCCAAAGGGTCAAGATAAGAATGATTTCAATCAAATCAAAAGATAAAGCCATAGATGCCTTAAATAAATTAAGAGCAGGAGGTAAGTTTAGCGATGGAGAGATGAAATTTGTAACAAAAGGGGAGATGGTTCCCCAGATTGACAATGTTATCTTTAATCTAAAAATCGGAGAGTTCTCGGGGTTGGTAAAGACAGAAATTGGCTATCATATTTTTAAAGTGGAAGGGAAACAACAAAAAGAGATAAGCGGACTTGCAAAGGTCAGAGATAAGATCGAAAATATCTTATGGCAGAAAAAAAGCGCAGAGGAGTTTAGTAAGTGGATGGCGGAACTGAGAGAGAATGCCTACATTGAGATCAAATAAAAGCCGAAAACCGAGCATCATTGGAATTACGATGGGGGATGCGGCAGGGATTGGGCCGGAAATAATTTTGAGGGCATTAGACAGCGAAGAGATTAAAAAGCTAGGAGCAAGATTTCTGATTATTGGAGACAAAAGAGTAATCAAAGATAATTCTAAGAGATTAAACATTCCTCTATCAGGGCAAACAGATATTTTAGACCTTTCTAATATAAATTATAAATTTACTCTCGGGAAAATAAATAAAAGATTAGGCAGGGCGGCTGTTGGATATATTGAGAAGGGTGTAGAACTTGCCCGAAAGAGAAAAATAGATGCCTTAGTAACCGCTCCTATTAACAAGCAGGCGATGAATTTAGCCGGCTATAATTATCCGGGTCACACTCAATTGTTGACAGAATTAACAGGAGCAGAAGATGTGGCAATGATGTTTAGCAGTTCCTTTTTAAATGTAACCTTAGTAACCACGCATCTGCCATTGAAGGAAGTGAGTTCTTTGTTAACCCGACAAAGAATCTATAGAACAATAAAGCTGAGCAGGGAATTTTTTAAAAAGCATTTTAAGAAAGAAGTGAAGGTTGGTGTTGCCGGCTTTAATCCCCACGCCGGGGAAAAAGGGCTTTTTGGTAGCGAGGAAAAGGAGATAGAAAAAGCGGTAGAAAAGGCCAAGCGGGAGGGAATTAAAGTTGAAGGCCCTTTGCCTGCAGATGTTCTTTTTCATCAAGCTTATTTAAAAAAATATGAAGTAGTGATAGCGATGTATCACGACCAGGGGTTAATTCCTTTTAAGATGCTCGCCTTTGATAAGGGAGTGAATATAACCTTGGGGCTGCCGATAATGCGCACCTCTCCCGACCACGGCACTGCTTTTGATATTGCCGGAAAAGGAGTTGCTAATCCAGGGTCAATGATTGAAGCGATAAAAATGGCAGAGTTTTTGTCTAAAAATTCCTGAATAGATATTTAATAAGGGATTTTTGCATTCTTCGCTCAAAATGCAAAAATCCCCCTTAACACCTTTTGAAAAGTCCCAGATCCTTTAATTAATTAGAAGTGAACCTTCAAGCCCTTTTAAAAAAGCATAACTTCCATCCCAAGAAACGCTGGGGGCAGAATTTTTTGATTGATGAGAATATCAAACGCAAAATAATAAAAGCCGCTGATTTGCAAAAGGATGACACAATCATTGAAATTGGTCCAGGATTTGGAGTCTTGACCGAAGATTTTCTGAAAGAGACAAAAAGGGTTATCGCTGTTGAAAAAGATAGACGATTGGTTGAGGTTTTAAGAGAAAGATTTAAGAATTTTTCTAATTCAGAGATTATCAATGCAGATATTTTGAAGCTGGATTTAGGAAGGGTTCACCCTGTTAAATCCGCCAAAGGCGGAATTTCACCGAAGGCGAAATTATTTAACAGGGTAAAGGTAATCGGCAATCTTCCCTATTACATTACTACACCTATAATTTTTCATCTATTTGAGCAAAGAGAGGCAATCGATTTTATTCTGATTACGGTGCAAAAGGAGGTAGGGGAGCGTCTGATAGCCAAACCTAATAGTAAGGAGTATGGTATTCTTTCTGCAAAGGTAAAATTTTTTAGTGAGCCCAAAATAGTTTTTGATATCTCGGCAAAATGTTTTTTTCCTGTTCCAAAAGTAGATTCTTGTCTGGTAAAATTAAATATTTATAAAGAAAAAAAGTATTCTGTCCAAGACGAAGAGACCTTTTTTAAGATAATCGAAGCCGCCTTTAGCCAACGTAGAAAAACTATTCTTAATTGTTTGACAAGTAATTTTTCTTTGAGTAAGGATTTAGGCAAAGAGCTCCTTAGAGATACGAATATAGATTTTAAGCGACGCGGAGAAACGCTTAGTTTAGAGGAGTTTATTGAACTAAGCAAAAATTTTGCAGAAATTAGGTTGTGTCCGGAGAGGAACTATGAGTTTAAAAACCGATGGTAACGAAGTAATTGCGAAGCAAGAGATTAACCATATTGAGAAATTAGCGCGTATAAAATTAAAAGAAGACGAGAAAAAGGAAATTGCCGGACAGTTGAGCAAGATATTAGATTATGTTAATAAATTAAAGGAACTGCGGACCGATGATGTTAAGATTAGTTCTCTTTTTGGAAAGGGAAAGAAGCAGAATGTTTTTCGCGAGGACAAAGTCAAGAAATCTTTGCCTCCCCAAGAAGTGCTAAAGAATGCCCCGGAGAGAGAAGGGAATTTTTTTAAAGTACCTAAGATTATAACTTAAAATTCTAAACTCTAAGCACTAAACTCTAAATCCTAAACAATATCAAAATTCAAAACTCTAAACTCAAAACATTATTTCTTAATTTGTATTGTTTTGGATTTTGGACTTTGAGTTTTGGATTTGTTTAGAGTTTAGGGTTTCGGATTTAGGATTTAATTATGTTATATTGTTTAATAATAGCCGGTGGAAAAGGGGAACGGTTCTGGCCAAAGAGCAGGATAAAAAATCCTAAGCAGATGCTTTCAGTAGTCACTCGCAAAACAATGATTGAGGACACTCTCGAGAGGTTAGAACCATTTATTGATAAGAAAAGAATCTTTGTAATTACAAATAAGCAGCAGATTCCCACTCTGAAAAAATTAGTTCTTTTAGAGAAAAAGAAGATTATTGCCGAACCTTTATCTCGAAATACCGCCGCGGCTATTGGTTTGGGAGCTATTTTGATTAAAAGAGAAAATCCAGATGGGATAATGGTCTGTCTTCCTGCTGACCACATTATTAGAAAAAAAACAAAATTTCGCAAGGTTCTTTCCTTAGCCGCGAGTGTAGCCCGTCAGAAGAATACTTTGGTGACTATTGGTATAAAGCCAAGTTATCCAGCAACGGGATATGGGTATATACACGCTACACGCTACACGCCACACGCTACAAGTAAAAAACCAAAGAAAGAAAGTGAAAAGATTTTTCAAGTAGAGAAGTTTGTAGAAAAGCCGAAGAAAGAAGATGCAGAAAAATTTTTAGGGAGTGGAAAATATTTCTGGAATAGCGGAATATTTGTTTGGAAGGTTTCGGTTATTTTAGAGGCGATAAAAGAACATTTGCCCCAGCTTTATTCTGGTTTAATGAAGATAGAAGGTTGCTTAGAAACGAAACAAAGGAAAGAGGTGATAAAGGATATCTATAAAGATTTAAAGAGTATCTCAATTGATTATGGAGTTATGGAGAAGGCAAGCAATGTTTTTCTGATAGAAGGGGATTTTGGCTGGACGGATTTAGGTTCTTGGCGGGCGTTTTGGGAGTTTCATAAAAAAGACGAGAAAGGGAATGTCTGCCGAGGCAGATCTGTAAATATAGACACCTATAATTCGGTAATTATCGGAGACAAAAAGAGATTGACCGCCGTCCTGGGTCTATCTAATCTAGTGATTGTGCAAACAGAGGATGCCACTTTGCTCTGCTCCAAGAACAGAACTCAGGATGTAAAGCTCTTGGTTAAAGAGATAGGTCAAAGAAGAGGGATGAAGAGGTTTTTATAAAAATGGATTACAAAGAGACATTAAATTTACCGCAAACAAAATTCCCGATGCGGGGCAAGCTTTCTCAAAAGGAATTGGAAATTGAGAAAGAATGGCAGGAGAAAGATATCTATAATTTGCTAAGGAGAAAGCAGAAAGGAAGGGCTAAATATATCTTGCACGATGGGCCTCCTTATGCGAATGGACATATCCATATTGGGCACTCCTTAAACAAGATTTTAAAGGATATCATTCTTAAGTATAAGTCAATGGGCGGTTTTGACACCCCTTTTATTGCCGGCTGGGATTGTCATGGTTTGCCGGTGGAGCATCAATTATTTAAGCAACTAAAAATAGATAAGGAACAGATTAGCCAACAGGATTTTCGCAGAAAGGCAAATGATTATGCCGCTAAATTTGTCCGGATTCAGAAAGAGGAGTTTAAAAGATTGGGAATATTTGCTGATTGGGAAAACTCTTATCTTACAATGGATAAAGGATACGAATTTAAGATTATAGAGGCGTTTAATAAATTATTTAAGCAAGGGTATATCTATCGCGACTTAAAGCCGATTTATTGGTGCCCTGATTGTGAGACCGCTTTAGCCGAAGCCGAGGTAGAGTATAAAGATATTTCTTCGCCATCTGTGTATGTGAAATTCAAGATGCAACCCGCTTCCCGCAACCCGCTTCCCGCAACCCGCTTCCCGCAACCCGCTTATTTTCTCATCTGGACTACTACTCCCTGGACCCTGCCGGCAAATGTGGCCATTGCTGTTCGTCCGGAGGCAGAATATGCCTTAATAAAAATCAAAAATAAGGAAATTTTGATTATTGCTAAGGACCTGGTTAGGCAAGTAATGCAGAAGGCAAAGATAAAGGATTATGAAATTATTAAAACAGTAAAAGGGAAAGAATTGGAGGGATTAGAGCATGAACACCCCTGGTTAAGCAGGTTGTCAAAGGTAGTATTAGCTGATTTCATAGACTTGAAGCAGGGAACAGGTTGTGTCCATATCGCTCCCGGACACGGTATAGAGGATTATGAAATAGGACTGAAATATAAACTGCC
>DAOWKH010000011.1 GCA_030639955.1 Candidatus Omnitrophota bacterium
GTTTAGTGCGTTCGAATTTTTGTTTTGCCATTGGGGCCTCCTTTCAATGAGACTTAGGTTTTCTCAAGCCCCTGCCTGCCGGCAGGCAGGGAAGGCGAAAAGAAAACTTTTAGTCGAATTGATTCCGACGAGCGCTGTAAAATTATCGAAGAAAATTTTACAGCATATTAAGCGAGTCGGAATATTCATTTTATTTTTTCCGCAATATTCTCCGGAACCCGGGCGTAATGCGAGGGTTCCATTGTAGAACTTCCTCTTCCTTGGGTCAAAGAACGCAGAGAAGTAGCATAGCCAAACATCTCGGACAAGGGAACAAATCCCCTAATTACTTTTATTCCTTTTTTCTCCTTTATCCACTCTACCATCCCGCGCTTGGAATTAAAATTCCCTAAGACTTCCCCTACATATTCTTCGGGGGTAATTATTTCAATACTCATTATTGGTTCTAAAAGAAAGGGAACAGCTCTCTTTACTCCTTCTTTGAAAGCAATAGAGGCAGCAAAACGAAAAGCTAATTCTGAAGAATCTACTTCGTGAAAAGAACCGTCTTTTAAGATAACCTTTAAATCCGTAACTGGATAACCGGCTAATACTCCTCCCTCAGCAGCTTCCCGCACACCCTTTTTTACCGCCGGTATAAACTCTTGGGGGACTGCCCCTCCTCTGATTTTATTTACGAACTCCAAACCCATTCCGCTTTCCAACGGTTCTAATTTCAATAGGACATGCCCGTATTGACCATGCCCCCCTGTCTGTCTAATAAACTTGCCCTCACTCTCTGTTGATTTAGCGATTGTCTCGCGATAAGAAACCTGGGGTCTTCCTACATTCGCATCAACCTTAAATTCGCGGATCATCCGCTCTTTCAATATCTCTAAATGCAGTTCCCCCATTCCCGAAATTATTGTTTGTTCGGTCTCTTTATCAGTACTAATCTTGAAAGTAGGGTCTTCTTCGGAGAGCTTGTTCAAAGCCGAGCTAAGTTTATCACGGTCGGCCTTTGTCTTTGGCTCGATGGCTAAGGAGATTACCGGCTCGGGAAAATGCATCGCCTCTAAAATTAGCGGGTGCTCCAGAGCACATAAAGTATCGCCTGTTCTCACTTTCTTAAACCCCACGCTGGCGGCAATATCCCCGCAAAAAATCTCTTCTCTCTCCTCGCGCTTGTCGGCATGCATCTGGAGAATTCTTCCTACTCTTTCTTTTGTGTCGCAATTAGCATTATAAACAAAAGAACCTATTTTCAAATGTCCGGAATAAACCCGAAAGAATATCAGTTTACCTACATAAGGGTCGCTGGCAATCTTAAAAACCAATGCTGTAAATGGTTCTTTATCACTTACTAACCTTTTCTCCTCTTTGTTGTTATCAGGATTTATCCCCTCTACCGAGGGAATATCTAAAGGTGAAGGTAAGTAATTGATAACTGCGTTCAATAAAAGCTGCACTCCCCTATTTTTCAAAGAACTACCACAAAGAACGGGAACTATTTTATTCTCAATCGTCAGTTTTCTGATTACTGCCTTGAGCTTTTCTTCGCTCACCTCTTTGCTATGCACATAGGCAGATAAAATCTCCTCGTCCTTCTCTCCCAATTTCTCAATCAGCTTCTCGCGATACCTTACTGCTTCTTCTTTCAATGTTTCATCTATTTCTTCTTCATGAAAGGTGGTTCCGTAATTTTCCTCCTGAAAAACAACCTTCTTCATCCTCACCAGGTCAATCAGGGCATTAAAGTTTTCTTCTTTGCCTATAGGAATCTGAATAAGTAAGGTATCTGTCCCTAAGCGCTCGCGCATCTCTTTGACTACTTCAAAAAAGTTTGCTCCTACTCTGTCCATCTTGTTGATAAAGGCAAGACGGGGAACCTTGTATCTATCTGCCTGCCGCCAGACCGTCTCTGTCTGCGGTTCTACTCCGCCTACGGCACAAAAGATTGCGATTGCACCATCCAATATTCTCAAAGAGCGCTCTACCTCGGCAGTAAAATCTACATGCCCGGGGGTATCAATTATATTTACCCGATGCTCCTTCCAAAAACAGCTAGTAGCGGCCGAGGTAATGGTAATCCCTCTCTCCTTTTCCTGGTCCATCCAATCCATAGTGGCTTCGCCATCATGGACTTCGCCAATTTTGTAAATCTTGCCGGTATAATATAAGATTCGCTCGGTCGTGGTGGTCTTCCCGGCATCAATATGGGCCATAATTCCAATATTGCGAATATTTTGTAAGGGATATTTTCTCGGCATTTTTTAAAATTTAAAGTAAAAAAATCTGAGGGCAGATTTTGCATTTTTATTAAAATACAACAACAACGAAAGCTTGCTTCGCAAACTTTCTATCCTCAGTCGCTTTCAGCGCCTTCGGCTCTCGCTTCGCGAGTAAGGGTTGGTGGAGATGAGCGGGTTCGAACCGCTGACCTCCGCCGTGCAAGGGCGGCGCTCTCCCAACTAAGCTACATCCCCCGAATTTTTCGCAGAAAAATTCGTCCCGAGGTTGCGACCTTGCGGGAGCAACCGAGGGATATTGTCCCTCGCTTACGCTCGGGACAGTTTTCGCTACAGTTAACACCAGACGAAAACTGGTGGGCTCACCCCGGCTCGAACGGGGGACCCCTGCGTTATCAGCACAGTGCTCTAACCAACTGAGCTATAGGCCCACAGGGTCAGTTCATGGTTCACAGACAAGAACTTCACCTCCAACCATGAATCACCAACTGTGAACCTATATGGTTAGGCTAAAGATTTTTTATTAAATAGCGTGCATAAGTCGAAAAAGAAGGGACCAA
>DAOWKH010000035.1 GCA_030639955.1 Candidatus Omnitrophota bacterium
ATCTTTGATGGCCAATGAATAAGTCCGTTGTCATAATCTACAATCCCGGCAATCCCTACTCCCACTCCCTGCACATCTTTCTTAGTAAGATTTGCCTTTCTGGTTACCTCTTTTCCGAGCTCAATAGCAGATTTTAAAATTTCCTGGATATCTCCTTCTTTTACTTCTTCTCTTGCCTCCCCTAATATCTCCCCCTTAAAATTAATTACTACGGCCACAATACTTTTCAGATTAATCCCAATTCCCAATATATAAGCGGTTTGGGGGTTGAGTTCTATCAGAGTAGCTGGCCGACCACCAGTAAAAACTGCTCCCTTTTGGTTAACTACCTTCTTTTTAATCAAACCATTAAGATGATTGGAGATAGTAGGAATGTTTAAGCCGGTTTGCTGAGAAATAAACCCTAAACTTACTTCTCCCTTTCTTCTGATTGTCTCTAAAATAAGCAGGTTTCTTTTGTCTTGGCTGCTTAACATTATACCTGAGCCAAGCCCAAATCCCTCATCCGAAAAAACGCCTCTGTTTTTCATTTTGACCTCTCAATGAGTAGATAATTTACGGAACGCCCGCCTAGCCGCTCGCCTCTCGGCGAAGCCGAGGGAGCTGGCGAGGCTGGAAGTGAACATAAATTATAGGACGAAGTCCGTCTGCGAATTGACCCCCCACCACTTTTCTACTTTGCTAAACATCCTGAAAAAGTGGTGGGGGGTAATTCAGCCAGCAGATTTGCGTTCGCTTCGCAAATCTGGGCTTCATTATAGCATAGCATAAAAAATACTTTTGTAAAGAGAAAATTATTTAAAATCTCTGGGTGTAGAATATACGAAAGAGATGCTGTGTATCCAAAACAGCGTGGGTAAAGGGAATATATCCTTCGTGGAGATATATGCCCAAATCGCCATATTGCAGGGTTAACTCTGCATCAGGGTCTAATCTGTAATTCAGTTCGCCATAAAAATTGTGATGCCCTTCTACCTCTTCGTTTCCGTTATCAACATATTGATTTAGATTCGCCACCTGGCTATAGCGATAAATTAGACGAGTGGTCAATTTGGAAGTGGGTTGGTATTTTATCTCCAAACCGTCATAGCTCAGTTCGTCATAATAGTAATCATCAGCAATCCTGTTAGCAAACTTGAATTCATTGGTAGTGTGGTCAAGGGTGAGGGTTAGCTCGGAAAAGGGTTGATAGATGAGCCGGCCTTTGTAGATATCGTAATAGGGATAAGGTGGTCCAGGATTTGCGTTTACCGTGGTATAGATATCATCAGGAAATGATGGGTATTCATTGGTATGGGTATAGATAGTTTCGGCGGCTAACCAATCTGTCCATTCATATCTCAAGCCCCCGGCGGCTCTGTCTGTGGAAGTATCTCTTCCCGATGAATCATCGGGTTTGTCGCTATAAATATACACCAGCTTTGAGCGTAGATTATCCAAAATATCATACTCTAATTCCCCGCGATAAATACCCTCAATAAATTCGCCGTCAGAAACCCGATGAGCGTTGCGGTAATTAAACAATGGTTTTAATCTCTCATCGAAGAGTTCGGATTTTAAAGTAACACCATAGACCTCACGGTCAACATCCACACTGTCTCCCAAACGCACTGCTTCATCTTGAGCAGAACGCGGGAAGAAAGACAGATATCTTCCCCATGCACGGTCATCGCGAGTATAGGTATAACTTGCCAGAGGGGCATAGAAATTTTCTCCTATGTGGGTATATGAGAGGTCAATATCTAAAGGAATATCCTCGTAATAATAGTCGGGCAGTAAAATCGGAATTTTAGTGCTGAGTTCTACTTTATAGGCATTATCACTTTTCTCTTCTTTATGGGTAGAGGTCAGAATGTTTTCTTCTTTCCGGCTATGGGCAATCTCGGCTTTGATAGTAGTGTCTTCAAATTGATAGGGTTTGTATTGCACATCTGCGCCTCCGGCCCAGGCAAAAGCGTCTTTACTACCACCATCATAACCAAACCGTCCGGTCTGGGTTGTGCCCAATTGCCATTCTTCAGAGAGACGATATTTTGCCCTTAACGCCATTGGCAGGGCATTCAATTCCGAATAATCATCCCAGACATCCAGAGGAGCAGCAATAGTTGTCTCTAAAGTGAAGTCATCGTATTCCTCGTTACCAAAGGCAAAACTGATTCCGCGCAGGCGCCTCAGCCACTGGCGCTCGCTGTCTTCGGCATACCAATCCTTTTTCCACTCCCCACCTTCCCAGCCGGTAGTAGTATAATCCTCTCCCGGCTGCCAATAATCCAACCAAGGGCTGGGCTCCCAATAGATATGGTGATTAGAAAGTCCCAGGGGGTCATCAGAAGAGAGCGCCTCTTCCTGCCCGCCAAAGGGGAAAACCTTTATCCGCCACTCATCGCTCTTATATTCGGCCCAGAGATTGCGGATGGGTTTGAATTCACGCGAGAGTTCGTAATCGGAAATAGTGCCAAAGGAATCTGTCCAGCCCTGCTGGAGCTCATCACTCCAGGCGGCTGTAATAGAAGTAGGAACTATCTTTCCGTCCTCTACTTTAATCTCTGAAATCTGGGAAAGATTAATTACATTCCCCTTATGCGTCCGGACTGTCTGGGGAATGATGGTATCCAAATTAGACCAGTATTTTAGCTGAATATCGGCATAATCACTTCCGTCGGCCTTGTAGATTCTAAACTTCTGGGTTTTTCCGACAAACGACCAGGGGTCAATCACCAATTTCATTCCTAAGTTCCAGTTCTCGGAAAGTGGGGCTTCAATGTCTAATTTTAAGCGGTTGTAAATTACCGGGTCAAAGGTATTGAATCTCTGAGTTCCGTATAGATAACGCCAATTATCCTCTTGCGAATCGGCATCGGCTTTTTTCCACTCTATTTCGCCGCCGCTGTAAATCCCCAATCCCATCCGGTATTCTCCGCTTATTTTTACCGGTTCAATAAATTCATTCAGCGCCTCTACCATTGCCTTCTGCTTCTCAGAAATACTTTCGGGTTCAAAATGGTATTTCTCCTCGCTAAACCCTAACTTTAATTCTTCTCCGGTTTCTCTAATTTCTGTCGTCTGTCGTCTGTCGTCTGTCGTCTGTTTTTTATACTCCTCCCACCCCTCTATTTTTTTTTCTTCTTCAACTCTTAACTTCTCTATCTCTCTCTCTACTCTCCTTATCTCCCTTTCTATCTCATCCTCTTTAATTTCGGTTAGCGGTTTGCGGGCCTCCTTCGCTAAAGCTACGGAGGATAAATCTTCTGTTTTCTGGGCTTCAAGCTTGTAGCCTGTAGCTTGTAGCTTTTTTAGGTATTCTCTTGCGAGCTCACACTCCGAATCAATCAGTAATGCCTTTTCAAACGCCTCTCTTGCCTGTTCATACTCCCCTTCTCGATAAAATTTTATCCCTTGTTCACAATAATAATTGCTTAACTCACTCTCCTGCGTCTCTCCCCAGCTCTCTTCATACCAGTCGGCAGAAGCAATGGAAAAAGTAGAGAGTAGCAAGTAGAGAGTAGAGAGAAAAAAGAAAAGGAGAACAATTTTTAATAGAGGATTTTTGCGTTTTGCCTGCCCGCCATCTGGCAGGCGGGAGCGGACATTAAACATAATTATCTCCATGCCTTTTGTAACTCATAATACGCCTCGCGGGGAATGCGTTTGTCCAAACTCTCTTCCTGTTCTTGCAGAACCACAATCCCCCACCACTCCTCATTCATATTCTTTCCCGCCGGGGCATCAAAATAATAACCCCCATTTGTCCAGCCGGCTTCGAGATTATGCACGGCATAACCTCGCCGGTCCCATTGCGCATACTTCCACCATTCATCACTCCATTCAAATACAAAACCGCCCAAACATCCCTGGGAATCAAGATTTTGCTCAATCTCAGCCCACTGATTCTTCAAAAACAAAGCCTGGTTTTTCTCATCCTCTTTGCCTAATGAAGCATTGCAGGCATCGCAGCCAAATTCAGAAAAGAAAAACGGCTTGCCCAGCTTTTTTATCTGGCTAAAAAAATTGCCAAAAGAATCACCGCGGTATACTGTAATCGCTAAGATATCGATATCGGGAATAATGTTTTTCCCAATACCTAAAAAAGTTATGTCAGCATTGGCTAATGCCACCGGTCGGCTATCAACCTGATGAATCTTCTTGGCTAAACGATTTACAAATCTATAATAGATTTCTGCCTTTTTTTCTGAGCGTTTATAACTATTTTCAATTTTGTCTAATTCGGAGGAACTCCATTTAGGCAAACTATTATCCTCAAA
>DAOWKH010000042.1 GCA_030639955.1 Candidatus Omnitrophota bacterium
GATACTTGCAATGTTTTCGGCAATGTTTTAAGAAAAAGCATAGGCAGCTATAGCGAATTGCAATGTTCTTTCTTTAAGATCATATGCAAGTTTCGGATTTTGACTTTTGGTCATTGTAATTTCTTTGATATTTGATATTTGATATTTGATATTTTTGAGGGGGTGTCAAATGATTAAAAAAGAGATGATTTCTAAGATTACTGAGGAAGTTAATCTCTCTCAGAAGGATGTGAAGAAGGTTGTGCAGAAAGTTTTGGATAATATCAAAGATAGTTTAATCAAGGGAGAAAGAGTAGAATTACGCAACTTTGGGGTTTTTAAGCTCAGAGCTCGCGGAGAAAGAAAAAGAAGGAATCCCCGCACAGGCGAGGGAGTATTGGTGCCTGCGCATAAAGTAGTTGTGTTTAGACCGGCGAGGACACTAAAGAAGAGGGTCAAGTAGAGAGCTTAAAATAAATTTTCAGTTTTCAATTTCTAATTTCCAATTGAAAATTAATTAAATGCCCGTCCTCCGCAGTAGCCTGCTACGGAGGATGGAAAAATTCAATGAAAATTGAAAACTGGTAATTGAAAATTATTAAAAAGAATTTATTTGACAAAATCTGAACAATCTGTTATCGTAAAGTTATTATGAAGGATAATTTAAGCGTAAAGAAAAAATTCTATCTTATTGATGCCGAAGGGAAAATATTAGGAAGATTGGCTACTAAGATTGCCGATATCCTGCGCGGCAAAAATAAACCCGATTTTGCTCCTCATCTGGATAAAGGCGATTATGTAGTGGTAACCAATGCCGCTAAGGTGAGGGTTACAGGTAAAAAGAGGGAGAATAAGATATATCGCCGTTATTCAGGTTATCCAAGTGGATTGAAAGAAGAAAATTTTGCGACCCTACTTGCCAAAAAGCCAGAGAAGATAATTATTTTGGCTGTCCGGGGGATGTTGCCTAAAAATAAATTAGCCCGCCAGATAATCAAGAAATTAAAGGTTTATCCGGGCAAAGAACACGCACATTTGGCTCAGAAGCCAGAGAAGTTATAACCCACCAGTAGGTCTGCGACCGGTAGGTCTACAAAAGGAAAACAATGGTTAAGATTAAAGACAGTAAAAAAACCAAGGCCAAGGTTGAGGATAAGAAGAGCAAAGCAGGTAATAAGGTTGAGAAAAAGAAAGAGGAAGAATACTGGGCAACCGGTAAGAGGAAAGAAGCAATTGCTCGGGTGAAATTGATTCCCCAAAAGAAAGGAAAGAAAGGGGCCGCCGAGGCGGACTTGATTATTGTCAATCATAAGCAAATGGAGAATTATTTCCCTCTTTTCCGCTGGCAGAGGATTATTAAGCAACCCTTAGTATTGACTAATTCTTTAAATAAGTATAAGATTGTGGTGAATGTTAAAGGAGGGGGTGCCTTAGGTCAGGCAGGGGCGGTGCGACAGGGGCTTAGTCGAGTTTTAGCAAAGGCAGATGAACAGCTTCGTCCGATATTGAAAAAGGAAGGATTTTTAACGCGTGATTCTCGGCAAAAGGAAAGAAAGAAATACGGACAGAAAGGAGCGCGAGCTAAATTCCAATTTACTAAGAGGTGATTATGTTTTGGGATTATCTTTTCGGTTTATTTTCCAACGATATCGGAATTGATTTAGGCACTGCTACCACCTTAGTTTACATCAAAGGAGAAGGAATTGTGCTATGCGAACCATCGGTGGTAGCTATTGAAAAAGGCGTAAATAATGTCTTAGCCGTAGGCGAGGAAGCAAAGAGAATGTTGGGGAGGACGCCAGGCAATATTGTTGCTTTAAGACCAATGAAAGATGGCGTGATTGCCGATTTTGAGATTACCGAAAGTATGTTACGTTATTTTATCCGAAAAGCCCACCGCCGAAGATTTCTTATAAAACCCCGCATCGTTATAGCTGTGCCCAGCGGGATTACCGAGGTAGAAAAGAGAGCTGTAAAGGATTCTGCCGAGCATGCCGGAGCAAGAGAGATTTATCTTATTGAGGAGCCGATGGCCGCTGCCATTGGAGTAGGTTTGCCAGTGCAAGAGCCAGCCGGGAATATGATTATTGATGTAGGTGGTGGCACAACAGAGGTAGCCGTAATTTCTCTCGCCGGTATAGTTTTCTCTAAAAGTATTCGCATTGGTGGCGATGAAATGGATGAGGCGATTATTCAGTATTTAAAAAAGACCTATAATCTAATGATTGGGGAGAGAACTGCTGAGGAGATTAAGATTAAAATTGGTTCTGCCTATCCTCTGGAAGAGGAGATGACTATGGAAGTTAAAGGGAGAGATTTGGTAGCCGGTCTCCCCAATACTTTGACCATTTCCTCTGAAGAGATTCGCGAGGCAATGTCTGA
Organism: Candidatus Omnitrophota bacterium; assembly: GCA_030639955.1. Taxonomy (GTDB): domain Bacteria; phylum Omnitrophota; class 4484-213; order 4484-213; family 4484-213; genus 4484-213. Next base: position 2,362 of record DAOWKH010000042.1, read on the forward strand.
GCCAATCTCCAGCATATTAGAAACGATAAGGATTGCTTTAGAAAGGACACCGCCGGAATTGTCTGCAGATTTAGTAGACCGCGGGGTAATTCTTGCCGGCGGAGGGGCTTTATTGAGAGGATTGGATAAGCTTTTAAGCGTCGATACCAAACTTCCGGTGCATATTGCTGATGACCCTTTAACTGCCGTAGCCTTAGGCACAGGCAAGGTTCTTTCCGAAATGCGTTTTTTAAAGAGAGTAAGTATTGCCCCGCGAGTTAGGTGACTAATCAGAAAATATTTATTGTTGTTCTTCTTTTGATTCTTCTTTCTTTAAATAAATTTGGACTTGTGAAAGGGTTGGATGATTATTTAATTGACATCAGCAGATTTCCTTTAAGGTTGATAAGTTCCTCCTATTTTAGTAAAGGAGAAAGACCCGCACCTTTCTCGGAGGAAAACAGACAATTTAAACAGAGAATAAAAGAACTTAATCAAAGAGTTGTAGAGTTAGAAGAGGCCATGCAGGAGAACAAGCGCTTGCGTGGCCTTTTGTCTTTTAAAAAGCAGGGGTATGTAAATATCCCTGCCCAAGTCATCGGAGAGAGTTCAGACAATTGGAGAAAGGTAGTTATCATTGATAAAGGAAAGAGAGATGGAATTAGGAAGGATATGGCCGTAGTTACTAAACAAGGTCTGGCGGGAAGGATAACTGATATAGGTTTGAGAAGTAGCAGGGTGATGCTTATCATCGATTTTAATTCTAAAGTAGCGGCTCTTGTTCAAAGAACCCGCGACCAGGGAATTGCAGAAGGCAATATTTACTCCTGCGAGATGAGATATATCGATAAGGATAGCGATATCGCTAAAGGAGATATAGTTATTTCTTCAGGAAGAGGAGGAATATATCCCAAGGGTTTAATAATCGGAAAGATAGATGGACTAAATAAGGGTATAAATCGGCTACACCTTAAAGCCCGCCTCTTGCCGGCAGTCAATTTCCGCAGATTAGAGGAAGTTTTATGCTTAAAAAAGGCCTCCCCCTAATAACTCTTCTATTTATTGCCTTTGTTCAAGCTACTATTTTAAATCGCATCAAAGTTTGCAATGTCCAACCCGACCTTCTTTTACTTACCGCTGTTTTTTTTGCTCTTTTAGCAAAAAGAAAAGATAGAATCAGCCCCCTTGTCTTTGCTCTATCGGCAGGGTTGTTAAAAGATATATTCAGCAGCAACATTCTGGGCGTCAATACCTCTTCCTTTGTTATCCTAACTTTAGTAATTGAGCGTTATCGCCAAAAAATTTATAGCGAGCATCTTGTTAACTACTTTTTAATCGTTCTTTTTTCTTCTCTTTTTGTTTCCCTTTTTTATTATTTTATTTCCATTCGAACATTACCTCCTTTCTTAGATTCCTTATGCACCGTAATTCTCCCTTTTAGTATATATACGGCACTCTTCTCAGTTCCCTATTTTTATTTGATGAGAAAGCTGTTTGTAATTCGCAGAGAGTAGTTATAAAAACAGGATTTTTGTCGTTTTGAGCGAACATTGGTTTTTTTAGCCGGTAGGTCTACGACTAAAATCAAGTTGAGGCAGGAAATACAAAAATCATGTTTGAGACCGCCGATGTCCCGAACCGTTTCGGGACAGAGGCGGGCGAGTTTGATTTTTGCCTGCCGAGACGCACCTGCCTGCCGGTAGGCAGGGATTTTAGCGTTAAGAAAAAACCACGAGAGCGAGGAATGCA
>DAOWKH010000010.1 GCA_030639955.1 Candidatus Omnitrophota bacterium
AATTGAAAATTAATTAAATGCCCGTCCTCCGCAGTAGCAGGCTACTGCTACGGAGGATGGAAAAATTAACTGAAAATTGATAATTGGTAATTGATAATTATATCTGTAGTTTGCAATTTAAAGAACTCTCTACTCTCTACTTTTACTATTTGGCTTTCTACGAGAATAAGCAGGTCTCTTCAAATGTCTGTTATCGGAGCCAGAAGAACTTTGGTTTAACTTCTTACTAATCTCTTCCCCTTTATAAACCCATACCTTTACTCCGATTATGCCATAAGTAGTGCGGGCTTCCCAAAATCCATAATCGATACTCGCCTTAAAAGTATGCAAAGGAATTTTCCCCTGTCGATATCCCTGGCTGCGAGCAATCTCTGCCCCGGCTAATCTCCCTGCGCAAACTATTCTTATTCCCTTCGCCCCCCGACTCAAAGCTGAGCTAAGCGCCCTCTTCATTGCCCGGCGAAAGGGGATTCGTTTCTCTAACTGGAGAGCTACTCCTTCAGCAATTAATTGGGCATCTGTTTCTATTTCTTTTGTTTCTTTTATATCAATATAAACATCTCTTTTTACCAAATTGTAAATATCTTCTTTTAAGCGGTCAATCTCCTGCCCTTTTCTGCCAATAATTATTCCTGCCCTGGCCGGGTAAATATCAATTTTAACCTTATCGCCAAGGCGGCTTATCTCAATTTTAGAGATCCCGCTACGCAACAGTTTCTTTTTAATATACCTGCGGATAATTATATCCTCATAAAGAAACTGGGCGTATTGCTTTTTACTAAACCACTTTGACCGCCACTGTTTGGTCAGAATCAAACGATTGCTTAAAGGTAATACCTTTTGTCCCATTTAGTTTCTCCTCAATGAGACCATCCGCCTGAGGCGGATATGGTCGAATTCCTGCCTGCCGTCAGGCAGGGATCCCGCCTTTCCTTACTCGCCGTGCCCGTAGGGTAAGCGAAGCGAAGGATAGTCTTTTATTTGCCCTTTTCATTTATCGCAGAGAATTTTAGAACATTTTATGAGACGGGATATATACATTATTATAGTATGTCTGAATTATTTTCTACTTTCTTCTGTCTTTTTACTCCTCTGGCGGGCAGCACAGAACCGCTAAGGCGCAAAAAAGAAATACATCTATTCCAAACCCGCATTGGAATTAGGTTGCTTATCAGTATTCAATCTTACAACAGCGAGCATAGAAATTGCACGTGCTCAATGTGCACGCAAACGAGCCAAACACGTTGGTTGATACACAAACTCCCGCGTCATAAAAAGCACAAACTTCATCGCCTGTAGCCGTTACGCCTGTGCAAGAACCAGAATATTTCTCTGTACAACTTAATATGCCCTCTCCTCCCCCACTTCCCCTCACCTCATAGATTGTATCACTATCACTTGGCCAACCATCCTTAAAATCAAACTGATGATTGGGATCACCACCATGGCCATCAGAGGTATCCTTGAAGATAACTATATCATTATAGTTGATATCTATTTTCTCCTTTGTGCCAGCGAAATCATTGTTGATTTTCCATCCTTCAGTTACTGTTTGTCCACATCCTCCTTCTGGTATCGGTTTTCTCCCAATACAAACCATCAACCCTGCCGCTCCCCACTTTTCACACTGGCTACCTATTGGGGTTATGATTGTGCGGATGGTTATTTCATCTCCATAAGAAAAAGAAGTGGAGAGCAGCGAGGAGAGAGTAGCGAGAAAAAATAAAAGAGCGAAAACCGAAGAGAGCTTTTTCATTTTGCCTCCATTTTTAATTTTTGGTTTGTATTTTTGATTTTATTTTTGATATTTCTATCCACTTCTACATACAAATGTACTGTGCGGTGCAATATCGGTGTTGCCCTGCCCATTGCCCTTGGTTTAAACCTCTTTAGGCGTGGGCCATCGTCGGCAGCTATCTTGGTAATATAAATATCTTTGGGGTTTATTTCTTTCTCCTTTTGCTGGGCATTGCTGATTGCTGATTTTAAAACCTTTTGGACACAATAGACCGCCCCTTTGTTTGTATTCTCTAATATCGCTAAAGCTTTGTCTGCTCTCTCTCCCCGAATTAGGTCAATGACCTTTCTTATTTTATAAGGGCTTCCCTTTAAGTATTTTCCTTTTGCTGAAGCAAGCATTCAATGAGTACGTAATTTGCGGAACGCAGTGAACGCAAATTGCTGTGCGAATTGAACCCCCACCACTTTTCCGCTTTGGTTAAGCATCCTGAAAAAGTGGTGGGGGGTAAGTTCAACTAAACAATTTAGCTTCGGCTTTCACCTCGCTAAATTGTAGTTTCACTTATTTCTTATCCTTTGCCTTTTCTGTCTTTGAACCGTGTTTCCTAAAGATACGCGTAGGAGCAAATTCGCCTAATTTATATCCTACCATATTTTCAGAAACAAACACCGGAATAAATCTTTTCCCATTATGGACAAGAAAAGTACATCCTATAAACTCCGGAATTATTGTTGAGCGACGCGACCAGGTCTTAATCGCCTTCTTTTCTCTGCTATTCTTTGCTCTATTTACTTTCTCTAATAACCTACTATCTACATAGGGTCCTTTTTTAATTGAGCGACTCATATCCCTTCCTCATTTTTGATATTTAATTTTTGATTTTTGATTTTTTTGAATCCTGTCCCTGCCGGGATAAGGTGACCCATAATTACATTCTCCTTCAAGCCCAATAAATTATCTCGTTTTCTGCCTATGCTGGCTTCGCTGAGAATACGGGTAGTCTCTTGAAAACTGGCGGCGGAAATAAAACTTTCGGTAGTTAAAGAAGAACGGGTAATCCCCAGCAAAACTAAAGAGGCCTGAGCTAAGCGTTTATTTTTCTTGCGCATCTTTTGATTCTCTGCCTCAAATGCAAAGCGGTCTACCTGCGAACCAACTAAAAATTTGGTGTCCCCGGGATCCTCTATCTTCACTTTTTTCAGCATCTGGCGAATAATTGTTTCGATATGCTTGTCATTAATCTCTACCCCTTGAAGACGATAAACCTCCTGGACCTCATTTACCAGATATTCCTGCAATCTTTTAAAACCCGAAACCTTCAAGATGTCTTGTAAAACAATAGGTCCGTCAGTAAGTTGTTGTCCGGCAGTGACATGGTCTCCGCGATAGACATCTAAACGCTTGCCATGGGGGATAAGATATTCCTTTTTAGTCCCCGCCGGGTTACTAATTATAATCTTCCTTTCCCCTCGCACAGATTCTTCTAATTCCACAACTCCATCAATCTCGGAAATAATCGCCGGGTCTTTTGGCTGGCGGGCTTCAAAGAGCTCGGCCACGCGCGGCAGACCTCCGGTAATATCCTTGGTTTTGGAAATCCCGCGGGGGATCTTAGCTAAAAGGTCGCCGCTGCGCACCTGCTGGCCGTTCCCGACAGCAATATGCGCCTGCGCTGGAAGAGGATAAAAGGCGAGGATCTCTCCTTTTCTATTTTGAATAATAATCTGCGGATGCAGGTCCTCCCTTTTATAATCAACTATTACCCGTTCAGTTACGCCGGTAGAAGGATTTCTTGCCTCGTGCATAGTTATACCCTTGTTTATGTCTTCAAATCTCACTTTCCCTTTTACCTCTGTTAATATTGGCAGATTATAAGGGTCCCATTTAGCTGCTATCTTCCCTTTCTCTACTTCTTTATTCTCAGGTTCTATTATCGCTCCTAACGGAATAACATGTTTCTCTAATTCCCGGCCTTCTTTGTCCTGAATGCTTATCTGTCCAGATCGACTAAGAACAATCAAATTTCCTTCGCGCCTCTTGGCAGTCTTTAAATTATGATATTTAACGAGCCCTTTGTTTTTGACCTTAATAAAAGAGCGCTCGACTATCCGACTGGCTGTTCCTCCAATATGGAATGTTCTAAGAGTTAATTGCGTCCCTGGTTCTCCAATGGACTGAGCAGCAATAATCCCCACCGCCTCTCCTAACTCCACTGGCTTGCCGGTAGCCAAATTTCGACCATAACATTTAGCGCAAACCCCCCGTTTTGCCTCGCAAGTCAGGACACTCCTAATCCTTATCTTCTCAATTCCCGCCTTTTCAATCTCATCGGCCATATCTTCATTAATCTCTTGATTGGTCTCTACAATTACCTTATCGTTTACTACATTGACAATCCTATCCACAGCAACCCTGCCTATTATCCTCTCTTTCAAGCTGGTTACAATCTTATCTCCTTCAATAATAGCGGAAACAAAAATTCCGTTGAGAGTTCCGCAATCCTCCTCTATAACAATCACATCCTGAGCCACATCAACAAGGCGCCGGGTTAAATAACCTGCATCAGCGGTCTTGAGAGCAGTGTCAGCCAATCCCTTGCGTCCACCGTGGGTAGAGATAAAATACTCGAGCACAGTAAGCCCTTCCCGAAAATTAGCAATGATCGGATTCTCGATAATCTCTCCCGAGGGTTTAGCCATCAATCCCCTCATTCCTGCCAATTGTCTAATTTGTTGTTTAGAGCCGCGCGCCCCGGAGTCGGCCATCATAAACAATGAATTGAAATCTCCCAAGCCATTAAATGTCAAATCAGCAACCTCATCGCTGGTGCGCGTCCAGATATCAATGAGTTTATTATGCCTTTCTCCATTAGTGATCAACCCTTTCTGGTACTGCCTGTCAATCTCGCTGAGTTTCTCTTTTGTTTTCTCTATATATCCCTCTTTTTGAGGGGGAATCTTTACATCATCAATAGCAATGGAAATCCCGGAAAGAGTAGCGTATCTAAATCCTATTTCTTTCAAGCGGTCTAAAAGAAGCACGGTTTGCTCGTGTCCGAATTTACGCAAGCAAGTAGAAATTATCTCTTTCATTTTAGATTTATCAACGACTTCATTAATAAACTCAAATCCTTCAGGGAGAACTTGGTTGAACAAAACCCTGCCCACGGTTGTGGTAATTAAATTCGGTGTTCGGTTTTCGGTTTTTGGTTTTCGGTCTTTTGCTTTTTCATCTTCTGGTGACTTGCCTGTGCCCGTTAGGGTATGACTTGTGACTTGTGACTTGTAGTTAATTTTTATCCAGGAATGCAAATCGATTCTCTCATTTTGAAAAGCAGTAATTACTTCTTCTAAATTACTAAAAGCAGAAATCCTCTCTGACTTTTTCTTATTGTATTTTGACTTAGTTAAATAATAACAACCCAGAGCCATATCCTGAGAAGGAACAGTAATCGGTTTACCATTAGCCGGGGAAAGAATATTGCTGGCTGATAATATCAATAGGCGCAACTCTGTTTGGGCCTCGATAGACAAAGGAATATGAATAGCCATCTGGTCACCATCAAAATCGGCGTTAAATGCAGTACATACTAAGGGGTGAATGCGAATCGCATCTCCTTCTGTAAGTAGAGGTTGAAATGCCTGAATTCCTAAACGATGCAAAGTAGGAGCGCGGTTTAATAAAACCGGATGTTCTTTAATCACCTCTTCTAAAATATCCCACACCTCTTGACGCACCTTTTCTACCATTTTTCGGGCGCCTTTAATAGTATGGACAAAATCTCCATCTCTTAATTTTTTAATAATAAAGGGTTTGAATAATTCGAGGGCCATCTTTTTGGGAATACTGCACTGATGAAGCTTGAGCTCAGGTCCAACAACAATTACTGCCCTACCTGAATAATCAACTCTTTTCCCTAATAAATTCTGGCGAAATCTCCCCTGCTTTCCGCGCAGGGCATCACTCAAAGATTTTAAGGGCCGGTTATTAGCCATTATTACGCGCCCGTGTCTTCCGTTATCCAGCAGGGCATCTACTGCTTCCTGGAGCATCCTTCTCTCATTGCGAATAATAATGCCCGGGGCGTCTAATTCCATGAGTCGCTTTAGGCGATTATTTCTATTGATAACCCGCCGATATAAATCATTTAGATCGCTAGTAGCAAATCTCCCCCCATCTAAAGCTACCAGCGGCCTTAAATCCGGAGGGATTACCGGGAGAACCTCTAAAATCATCCACTCAGGTTTATTATCCGACTCCCTAAACGCCTCTACGGTCTTTAATGTCTTAACTGTTTTGTTCTTGTTTATGCTTGTTTTATATTCCCCTTTGGCAAGTTCCTTAGGTTCAGGTTTACTGGAGGTTGTGGCTTTGCGCAAACGAGAAGACATACGTATTAGATCAATCTTGGACAAAAGTTCCTTTATCGCAGATGCTCCCATTTTAGCCCTAAATTTTAGGTTTTGGCTTAATGCCTGCTGATACTCCTCTTCATCCAAAAGCTGCTTTGGCTTAAAAGAGCTTTGTCCAGGGTCAATAACTATATACTTCTCATAATAAAGCACCTTCTCTAAATCTTGGAGACCTATTTCTAATAAACTGCCGATACAGCTCGGGAGAATCTTAAAAAACCAAATATGAGAAACCGGAACGGCTAATTCAATATGCCCCATTCGCTCCCGACGAACACGGGAATAAGTAACCTCTACCCCGCAACGGTCGCAAATAACTCCTTTATGCTTAATCCCTTTATATTTTCCGCAGCTGCATTCCCAATCCTTTACCGGCCCAAATATCTTCTCACAAAATAAACCATCCTTTTCGGGTTTAAATGTGCGGTAATTAATCGTCTCCGGTTTCTTTATCTCTCCTCTTGACCACGACCTGATTTTCTGGGGAGAGGCAAGTCCAATAGTTATACTGTCAAAATGAGAAGCCATAATAAAAATTATCAATTACCAATTATCAATTGAAAATTATAAAATTGTAAATTGATTGGAAATTAGAAATTGAAAATTGAAAATTATTACCCCTTAGGGCTTTGTTTATCTGATTTTTCTAACCTTACATCTAAACCTAGTCCTTGTAGTTCTTTTATTAAAACATTAAATGACTCCGGAGTTTCTGAATGAAAAACATTCTCTCCTTTTACGATAGCCTCATAGCTCTGCGTCCGACCGAGCACATCATCACTCTTTACCGTAAGCAATTCCTGCAAGGTGTAAGCTGCTCCATAAGCCTCCAGCGCCCAGACCTCCATTTCCCCAAGCCGCTGTCCACCAAATTGGGCTTTTCCCCCCAAAGGTTGTTGAGTAATCAAAGAATAGGGACCAACAGAGCGGGCGTGGATCTTATCTTCAGCCAGGTGGCTTAATTTCATCATATAAATATAGCCAACGGTTACTTTCTGATCAAATGCTTTACCATCTATCCCATCAAAAAGGGTAACCTTCCCATCTTCGGGCAGCCCTGCTTTTTTTAACTCTTGCTTTATCTGCTTTTCGCTAATTCCATCAAATACCGGGGAAGCATAATGGGTATTTAAAACCTTTGCCGCCCAGCCTAAATGCGTCTCCAGAATCTGGCCAAGATTCATCCGCGAAGGTACTCCTAAAGGATTTAAAACTATCTGCACCGGAGTCCCATCAGGAAGAAAAGGCATATCCTCCTGAGGCAGAATTTTAGCCACCACTCCTTTATTCCCATGCCTACCGGCCATCTTATCTCCTGCAGAGAAGTTTTTTTTGCAGGCAACCGAGACCAGAATCTTCTTTAAAACCCCGGCCGGAAGCTCATCGCCCCGCTTTAATTTATTTATCTCCTCTTTCTCCTGACTGTCAATCTGTTGATTCCTCTGACGACATGCTTCGTCAATTCCCATAATTTCCTTTTCTTTGGGGGAAGAAATCTTAAGAGCAAAGAGATAATTCAGAAGTTTGGGAAAGAGATTGCCAGTAATGAGCTTGCCTTTTTTAAAAATAATCTTGCCTTTTTTATCCAATAAATCTCCCTGCAATCGCTCTCCCATTAGCACCTTTTTTATCGCGTCAAGCATTGTCCTCTTGGCTTGTCGTTTAGCGGCTTTAGCTTGCCTTTGAATCCTCTCAATTTGAATAAACTCCTCGGCTTTCTCTTTTCTACTCTTCCTCTGCAAATGCTCAAAAATCTTTATATCGATCGCCACTCCTTTAACCCCCGGAGGGACAATTAGAGAAATATCTTTTACATCACTTGCCTTCTCGCCAAACACTGCCCTCAATAACCTCTCTTCGGGAGAAAGTTCACTTTCACTTTTAGGGGCAACCTTTCCCACCAAAATATCTCCCGGACTTACCTCTGCCCCCAAGTGCACAATTCCATTTTCATCCAACTTCTTCAAAGATTCCTCACTTACATTGGGGATATCGCGAGTAATCTCTTCTGGACCTAATTTGGTCTCCCGACATTCTACCTCAAATTGCTCTATGGAAATAGAGGTATACAAATCCTTCTTGATTACATCCTCACTAACCAATATAGCATCTTCAAAATTAAATCCCCGCCAGGGCATAAAAGCAACCAAAAGATTTCCCCCCAAGGACAACTCTCCGCCTTCAACAGAAGGCCCACTACTAATAATCTGTCCCTTCTTTACCTCCTCTCCTTCTCTAACAATTGGCCTTTGATTCACACAGGTAGAGGCATTGCTTCTTTCAAACTTTCTTAATTTATAAATTTGCTTTTCTTGGGAAGAATGCCCGCTTATTACAACTTCATCGGCAGATACGCTTTCTACCTTCCCATCTTGAGAAGCAATCAAAACGGCTCCAGAATCCTGGGCTATCTTCTTTTCTATGCCGGTTCCTACCAAAGGCGGCTCAGGAAAAAGAAGAGGGACAGATTGACGCTGCATATTTGAACCCATCAAAGCCCGATTAGAATCATTATGCTCTAAAAAAGGAATCAAGCCCGCAGCTATGCTTATCAACTGTTTTGGAGAAACATCCATATAATCTATCTTATGAGGAGGGAGTTTTAAAAAATCCCCTCCTAAACGACAAGAAATATAGGGATCGAGAAAACGACCTTGTTCATTCAGGCGTGCATTTGCCTGGGCAATAACATATTTATCTTCTCTGTCAGCGGAAAGATACTCAATAATAGAGGTAACTCGCTTTTTGGCTACCTTTCTATAAGGAGTTTCCAGGAAACCAAATTTATTTACTCTGGCATATGTGCTCAAAGAAGAAATCAAGCCAATATTAGGGCCCTCAGGAGTCTCAATAGGACAAATGCGGCCATAGTGAGAGGGGTGGACATCGCGCACCTCAAAACCGGCGCGTTTGCGGGTAAGCCCGCCTGGGCCAAGAGCGCTCAGGCGTCTCCTGTGAGTCAATTCAGCTAAAGGATTGGTCTGGTCCATAAATTGAGAAAGTTGGCTGCGGGCAAAAAAGTCCTTGATATTCTCCGAAATTATCTTATGATTGATTAAACTATGCGGCCTGATTTCTTCTTTGGAACTACGAGAGACATTTTTCTTATAACCGCGCGGCAAGAAGGCCATCTTTTCTTTTATCATTCTTTCCAACCTCGTCAGAGAAAAACGAAATTGCTCCTGCAATAGCTCTCCCACTGTTCGGACTCGTCGGTTGCCTAAATTGTCGATATC
>DAOWKH010000054.1 GCA_030639955.1 Candidatus Omnitrophota bacterium
CAATCTCTGCAAAGGAATCGGGTTTAAGACTTGCTCCCCCGACTAACGCACCATCAATATCAGACATAGCAATAAGCTCGGCAATATTATCGGGCTTAACGCTTCCGCCATATTGAATGCGCATTTGCGAAGCTACATTTCTCCCAAACATATCACTTAAGACCCCGCGAATAAAACTGTGCATTTCTTCTGCCTGTTCAGGAGTAGCAGTTTTTCCGGTTCCAATTGCCCAAACCGGTTCATAGGCAATTACTACCTTGAGAGCATCTTCTTTGCTCAATCCTTTTAAACTTTTTCTAAGCATATCTTCAACTACCTGCTCTGCCTTACCTGCTTCTCGTTCGCCAAGGCTTTCGCCTGCACAAACAATAGGCATCAAAGCATATTTAGGATTGAGGGCTAACTTAAGTTTTCTGTTTATATCATAATCTGTCTCGCCACTGAGCCCTCCTTTTGGCCCTCTTCTTATTTCAGAATGGCCAAGAATAACATAGGGAACTCCGTAATTTATCAACATTTGGGCTGAAACCTGGCCGGTGCGGGCACCCGTTTCTACATAATCCATATTTTGAGCGGCAATTTTAATTTTGCCCTCGGAAATCTCCCCATTTACCACCAGTTCTCTTAACGCTTCAGCTACATATCCTAAAGAGAGAAACGGTGGGGCAACTACAACATCTACACCCTCTGCTCCTTTAATCTCTTTGGCTATATTTTTCAATAGAGCAATTGCTTCTTCTTTGGAGTGCACTGCCATCTTCCAGTTGCCACCGATGATAGGCCGACGACGGCCAATGGCTTGAGCAGCAATCTTCTTTGCCTGCTCAATTGACACCATCCCTCCTGTATTAGCAGGAATTATGTTTGCTAATTTTTCTATCTTTAAAGCATCAAGATTAAACCTTGCAGCGTTTTCTTCTAACAATTTCTTAATATTCTCAGGGATAATAAGACCCTCCATTAAGGATATTAATTCTACCAGTTGCTCAACTTTACTCCTCTGCGAACCAAATAAATCAGTGAACGCTGGGTTTATTAATAGATTCTCAACCTTAACAAACTCTATAGCGCGTTGTAATTGGGTATCAGCGCGTTGTATTTGAGCAGCAGCAACAAGCGGATAAAGCTTTTTATCCATCGCTCCAAAAGCCCTCTTAAACTCCTTGGCAAGCACCTTGGCGATGTCTTTTTCACCAGAGCTGTCTTTTATTTTTCCTTTTTTAACACCCCAGGCATATGTTCTTTTCAAAAACTCTCTGAATAAACTGTCATCTTCTTTTATTTCTGCTTTACTCGGATCACTCTTTATTTCTTTAGCTATCTGCTTCATTTTCTCTCTTGCGTCTTCATGAAGCCCGCTTACCAATGCCTCTTTATCAGCTTCAATTCTCTCACTTAATACCACGCCTCGCAGACCATCATCTACGAGAGATAAGACATTCAACATAATCTGCTGATAGTTTGTAGCTACATTGAACTTGATTACTCCTGCTCTAAATATTTCAGCAAGCTCGTCCATATCACTTCCAGAGGTGCCGTGTTGAGCAATAGAAGCACCAAATTTTTCTGCTTCTCCTTGTAGTTCTTTTGTTAAATAGGGACTAATTTTACCTACCTGAGATACAGGAGTAAGCGTTTCAAGGTCAAACTCTGTGCCGTGTCCCGAACCATTATTAGTGGCAATAGTGTCAGTAGATAAACCCTGAGATTCAAGATGCGCACCCATTACCCTCACTGCCATAGGATGAGTCATCTTTGCCTCCATCTTTCCCCCGCGTCTGGGATTAGGAGCCTTTCTGTCAACATGCCCCACTTCTACTTCTATGCCAAAATGGTCTATAAGCTCTGGTTTATATTTCTTTAATAATTCCTCTATTTGCACAAGCTGCTCAGCTGTTTCCATTGCATTGCATGTCGGAAGGAGTAAACATCTTTTGTTTTCGCTCATACTCTGGTAGATACGTTCTCCTTTCTCTCCCATCCAAGGTCCTATGGATACTTGAGCTACATCCTCCATAATCTCATCGTAGGCATCAATAACCTTTGCTACATCAAAATTAGCATTTCTTGCTTCTTTTGACAGCACTCCAAAAGCATCCTCTATCTCCTTCATCTTTGTTGCGATTTCCTCTTTCGGTCTTTCGCGCCTGGTCATATCAGATGCTATTTTCAGCGTTATTATATTTAAAATTGCTTTTGTTCCGTGTGTCTCAGGGTCTAATTTTAAGAACTCAACACCCCACTCAAGCGGCAAAGCAAATTCCTTTTCCAGACGAACAACAATCTTCTGTTCAGGGGTTCCATAATTTGAATAATAATCCAAAACTGCATCAGCGGCTACCTCGTCAAAGATAGTTGAGGCATCTATGGCTATAGAGGTAAAACCGGCTCTGATAAGACGCTCATTGACATCTGTTATAGCTTTGCGTTCACTCTCGGCGTTTTCTCGTAATTTTTTCTTAACACTTTTAAGTATAGATATATCAATTTCATCAATATCTATATCCTTGTTGAATGTACCTTTGCCGTGAACCTTCTCATACTCTTCTTTTAGAATTGCCTTCTGGTCAAAAAGCTTTTCCGTATATTGTATATGGTCAGCATGAATAACTATAGGAATCTTAGCACCTGTATTTTTAACCGCTTCTCTTATGTAAGCTACTGCTTGGTTTTCATCTAAGGCATAACCAAGTTGCGAACGGGCAACCTCGGGCATAAAAGCGGCATTTAGTTCCATTGCTGCTCTAAGGTGGCCTTTTATTTGGTTTGCACTTACAATATTAACGGCAATCAAAGCTGCATTGTTTTTCTTTAGGGCTTGGAACATATCATGACCGGGGGTAAATTCATACTCGCCTAAAGGAACTATTTCAGCTGTACCGGCTGCGTTCACAGCTTCTAAATAAGCTATGTCGCGGGCTTCAATAAGATATGTTATAGCTTCTTGAACTTCAGCAAGATTATGTCTAACATCGGCAGCGGTAAGAATTTCTCCTTTACTGGCTAACATCAATTTCTCACCAGCAAAAACCTTGTCCTCAAACCAGGCACAGGGTTTTCCATTTATCTTACCGACGCGAAGAACGGTTACCTTGAAAGAACCGTCAGGTAATTCTTCTGCACCCTTTACTCTAAATACACCATTATGGGTAATAAAAGAGAAACTTCCCTCTACATCACCCTTTACATCTTCTTGGGTAAAGAGTTTTTTTCCGCTAAGAATGGCTTCAGCGTCATCAGGTCTTAGCTCGCGAATACTCTTTTTTTCTTCCTTAGTAAAACCATATCTGTTTTTTAAAGATGTTGCACCCTTGCCGTCGGGTGTCTTTTTTGAGTCCTCGTGCAGATAGGACTTAGTGCAAATCCTCATACTTGTCAATGCCCCTTCATCCTTAAAAAGACCGGCTACGGCAAGATTAAGAAATGCCTCAGGCGCACCACCTGTAGTCATAACTACCTTATGCTTTCCTTGTTTTCTGCCGAATGTTGCCAAAAGTCCATGAGCCACTGTTCCATCTTTTATAACTGTAATCTCCAGACCGGGATTTTTTTTCTTCAATTCAGTCAATGCGGCTAATCTCTCGGATTCCCTTCCTCTATCCAATAATACTACTTCTAAATCTCCTATACCTATATTGTTTGCCTTGGCTATTCTAGTTAAATATCCTCTTATTATTATCTTGGGAAAACTTGCGGTTTGGTCTGGATCTAAAGGGTTGTCTATAAACTCCTGTTTTTTTTCCTTTGGGACAGTTGTAGTGATTGAATCCACATAGTAATCAGGAGAGTTACCAAGCGACTCTACACCAGCACCTGTTACAATAACACTTGTCGCCCCTGATTCAGAGTCCTTTAATTCCTCTAAGGACTTTCCGCCCACATTGGTAACAAAAACATTGGTTCCCTCAATTACATCCATAATAGCATCTTCTACTCCTTTCCTACCTTTTGGGTTCACTACCTCGTTAGATTTAAAACTTTCTGCAACCTCATCCCTGCCAAATCCTTCACTTACGCGCACTCGCATAACAACATCCTCTGCTTCTACGGCTTGCTCATAAATTCTTTTTGCCGCACCGTCTGCTTCATCCTTTATCTCTGATATCTGCTTTTTCTCAGCAGGGATTTTTTTATCTAACCCTAATGCCGCACCGCGTAACCCCATTCGGGTTAAGGTGACTGCTGTCAGACCAGTGGCTAAGGTAGCTATGTTGTCGGGGATAATTTCGGTTGGCTCGTAGCCTATTTTGAATTGTGTGCTCTTTCTAAGGCCTGTATATTCTTCAATCCATTTGGGTATTTCTATACCCCTTTTACCGTCAACCTCTACATTTCTATCAAGTACACTCGGTTGTACCAATCTCCTCATCCCATAAGCTGGATAAGGGACACTATTCAATAAAAAGGCAACCGCTATTGCTACTGACCAAAATCTTTTTCCGTGCATTTTTCTCATTTTAATCCTCCTCAATGAGACCATCCGCCTGAGGCGGATATGGTCGAATTCTTGCCTGCCGTCAGGCAGGGATCCCGCCTTTCCTTACTCGCCGCAGGCGAGAGCCTGAGCGAAGCGAAGGATAGTCTTTTATTTGCCCTTTCCATTTATCGCAGAGAATTTTAGAGCAGTTTATGAGACGGGATATATACATTATTATAAATTCGTTCATTTTCACTTGAAAAAAATTTTACCACATTTTGAATTCTTTGTCAAGTATTTTTTTATTCCTTCTTAAAGAACTTTAAAAAGCCAGAGAAACAAAACATTTCTCACTCCCCTTGGTAATCTGTGTAATCTTTTAGAAATCGCTGTAATCAAGTATCGGATTGAAAATCCGATACTTTAAAAAACAACCAATTCTTATCCTCGGTTAATTTGGGCTTCAATCTCAATAAACAATAATTGCCTTTCAATCTATTCCCCTTTAACTCAAAGATTATCTTTTGAGAACCCCACTCTTGCAAAACATAAGTTCCCTTATCCCAAATCTCCACTTTGCCGGCGCCGTATAACCCCTGGGGAATCTCTCCCTCAAAATCTGCGTAATCTAAGGGATGGTCTTCCACCCGGATTGCCAGACGCTTAATATTCGGCTCTATGGGCGGTTCCTTGGGAATAGCCCAACTCTTCAAAACGCCGTCTTTTTCCAGACGAAAGTCATAATGCAAATGAGTCGCCTGGTGCCTCTGGATAACAAATATCGCTTCCTTCCCGGCTTTGTGCCTCTTGCTCGTCTTTGGCTCAGGCGATTTGCTAAAATTGCGTTTCTTAAAATACTTGCTTAATTTCTCCATCACCGCCACTTCCACCCCGGGGGTGGAAGTGGGTACACCTACGAAGTGTAAGTAGGTAGAATTTCACTTAGAGGGTCTATCCCCTTTTTCTCAAAATCCTGCATAAACCTCTGAAAAATCCTCTGCGTTGTCTGCACATCGCCCATTGCCCGATGTTCCTGCTCGTAGTCAATCTCAATACCTAAGTGGCGGGCAATATTCCCCAAGCTATTACTCCAGAAGTCAAAATAGCGGCGGGCAAGGGATAGCGTATCTACTATCGGGCAGGAGGGAAAAGGAAGATTAAGAACATTAAGTTCGGCTCTCAGAAATCCTATATCAAAGAAAGCATTATGGCAAACAATAACTGTCCCCTTCAACTTCTTTAATATGTCCTCGGCAATTTGGCTAAACTTTGGTTTGCCTTTTAGCATCTGGGGAGTTATTTTGTTCACGGCATAAGCTCCCTCTGAAATCGGACGTCCGGGGTCAATAAGGGTGTGAAAAGAAGAGACATTTTGACCATTGCGGCTTTTTAGAATGGCGAGCTCGCAAATTTTGTCTCCACTATAATGCTCAAGCCCGGTTGTCTCTACATCAAAAAAGGCGAAAGTAATATCTTTTATCATCTGTTTTCTGTTACCCCGGCGGCCAGCCCATCTTCCTTCCCCCCAACAGATGAAGGTGGATATGCAAGACCGCCTGGCCGGCATCTCTGTTATTATTCAGCACCAAACGATAACCACTCTCGGCTATCCCCTTTTCTTGGGCGAGCTTTTTAGCAGTAAAAATAAGTTCGCAAACAATATCTTTATCTGATTCTTTCAAGTTAGAAACTTTGTCAATATGTTTTTTGGGAACGATAAGGATATGCACTGGCGCCTGCGGGCTGATGTCGTTAAAAGCCAAAACCTTATCGTCTTCATAGACAATATCGGCGGGAATCTGCCTTGCTATTATTTTACAGAAAAGACAATCCATGGGTACCTTCGGTACACCTGATTACACAGATTAAATTCAGATTACACAGATTTTCATATCATCCCTGGCAGAGAATGTATTGGGAAATATCTTTTTTGCCTCTTTTTCGGCTCTTTTTCTGTCGGTTAAAGTCGGATAAAAATGGGGGTTAAAATGGATAAGGGCTAATCTTTTGGCAGAAGCTTTTTTGGCTATCTGGGCGGCTGTTTGCGGATTTAGATGTGGCCAATCCTCTTTACTTTGTCCTATCTTTAAAGAACACTCGCAGAGCAACAAATCGGCATTCTCGGCTAATTTTAGAGCATTATCGCAAATTCCGGTATCGGGACAATAGGCAATAATTTTATTATCTATCTTCAGGCGGTAACCAAAACAGGGCACGGAATGAACCAAACAGCGGCATTCAGCAAAAAAGGGCAAATCTTGTTCGCCCTCTTTGAGCTCAAAAAGCTCTACCGGATAAGGCAAATCATCCAAAGCCATTGTATAAGGGGAGCAGATAATTTTATTTAAAATTTCCTTCATCCCCTCATAGCCATAGATTTTAAGCCCCTGGGGAAATTTGAATTTATTTAAGCTGTGTAAGCCGGTAATATGGTTTAAATGAAAATGACTCAGAAAAAGATATATTGGTTTCTGAGCTTTGATAAATCTATCAATTTTATAAAGACCATCCCCGGCATCAAGGATAATATAATACTCTCTGCTTTCTATAAGAATACAGGTCGTATTGCCTACGTTTGTGTTATACCAGCCGTTTGTCCCCAAAAAAATAATCTTTAGGTTCACTCGATTACTTTATGAGATTGCTGAATTCTCCAGCAATCTCTGATTACAGCGATTAAAAGTCGATTACACAGATTAAACTCTGTGTTGGAAAATCGCTGTAATCTTTCTTAAATCTGTGTAATCAAGGTCGCTGAAGTATTTTTTAAGCGACCTCTTTATAGACCTTATCGTGCTCATGCACTTTTTGGCTAACCTTAATCCCCACTTGGTCGCCGGGCTTTCCTTCCTGCATCTCTTGATGTTCAATCTCCATAGAATCTACGCTCTGGCTAAAATCGCTGGTATGCCCTTTGATGTGGACGGTATCGCCAACTTTTAGGACATCGGTCAAAGCAATTATCCCCACACTAACTTTGCCAAAATAATGAACAACCGCGCCAATTTCTTTTTCTTCCATAGTTCACCTCCAAAATTACCCCAAAACCTCAATCGCTTTATCATTATCCTCTGCCTTCAAAATAAACTGACAGGGAGAAGCGCCCTCAGAGACAGTTCCATAGCAATACAGCAGATTAATTCCCGCTGATTTCAATTTTGCCCCAATCTGACTTAAGGCGCCTACCTTATCTTCTAAATCAATCTTTATCACTTCTTCCTCTTCAACCTGCCATCCCTTTGCTTTAAGGGCCGAGGCAACTTTCTGGTTCTCTGAGGTAATGAGGTAAAATTTCGCTTTTCCCTCCAAGCCATAGGCATTGATTGCCTCAATATTTACATCTGCCTCGGTTATGGCCTGGCTTACCTCGGAAAGCATTCCAACCTTATCCTCTGTAGTCACAACTAACTGACCTATCTTTTCTGCCATTTTGCACCTCCAATGAGCCTGTGATTTAGCGAGGCAAAGCCGAAGCTAAATCACATAGGCGAATTGTCCCCCACCACTTTTTCAGGATGCTTAACAAAACAGAAAAGTGGTGGGGGATAAATTCAACTAACATCCCGAAAACTTTCAGGATGAATTTTGTTTATTATACCACAAACTCAAATTATAAACAAACAATTTTTCAATGGACAGCATCCGCAATCGGGTTTTGTCTTTTTGCAGATGTCCTTTCCCAGACGCACAAAAAGGGCATGGAACTCGTTGAACAACTGGACATCTAAAGGCAGGTTCTGGGTAAAGAGTTGTTGAATCTCCTGATAATCTGCCTTCTCGGAAATCAATTGGAGACGCGATAATACCCGCCGGGTATATGCATCAATTACAAAGATGGGTTTATTTCCCGCATAAAGTAAAATAGAATCGGCGGTCTCTTGGCCAATACCTTTAATCTCTAATAACTCCTGACGCAACAGTGCTGTTTCTTTCTTAAACATTCTTTTGACACTGCCACCGTAATTAACAAACAGAAAATCTATAAACGCCTTCAGCTTTTTTGCCTTCTGGTTAAAATAGCCCGCAGAACGAATTGCTTTGGCTAAATCTTTCAGCGGCACATCCCTTAACCCTCGCGCAGAAAGTAGCCCTTGTTTTTCAAGGTTCTTAATTGCCTTCTCCACATTTGTCCAGGCCGTATTCTGGGTTAAAATCGCTCCGATAATTATCTCAAACGGGTTTTTCCCGGGCCACCAATTCTGC
Organism: Candidatus Omnitrophota bacterium; assembly: GCA_030639955.1. Taxonomy (GTDB): domain Bacteria; phylum Omnitrophota; class 4484-213; order 4484-213; family 4484-213; genus 4484-213. The sequence goes on from DAOWKH010000054.1 coordinate 8,621, forward strand.
GGACCAAATGCCCGATAAAGCCGCTGATAAATTGTTTTAATTTTCACCACCTCTTCCCCGCCCCTATAAAAACAGCAGATTCCCGCTTTGATTTAAGAAGGCGCAAGAATGCCTCGCCATCTCCCTTTAACATCCTGCGCGATAATTTTAAATTTATACCGATATCTTTATTTAAATCATTTTTGAGTTTAAATGATATTGTGTCTCTGTCTGTTAATTTGGCCTCGGCCCCAAAAGTAATAGCGCGCACTTTTTTATCCCCGTATTCTATCTCAAATAACAATCCCTTATCTTTTTTAATCTTCCATTTGCCGAACAGGATAATAGGAGATAAACCCATACCCAGTTCATATTTTATATACCTGTCTTTAAATATGCCCAGTTTGGTTTTGAAGTTGAAGATAGAATTGCTATTTTTATCTATTATGTATGAGAGCCGCGCCTTTTCTTTTATCTCCCAGCACCCTTTGAAAATCAGGGTGTGAATTTCTTTTATTTTTCGCTTAAGCTGGGTTTTCTGATACTGATATACAATTTCGTGTTTCTTATTTACTTTCCACTTTCCTTCAAAACTAAGGGTATCATCTCTACCGCCTTTTTTATTTACTCTAAAGGTGAGGCGATTATACTCATCTGCCTGCCACGCACCTTTGAGTTTAAGGGTATATACTGACCGAACATTATCTTTTGTCCGCGTTGTAACGGCAAAGAGAAGGGAATTTTTGCTTGCGTCGGCTATGTCGCCTTTTAAGGTTAGCTGGTCACCAAAGGTCTGCCTTCGCCATTTATCAAGGGTAAATCTCAAATCGTGATTTTTGTCCAGCGACCACTTTCCTCTGAGTTTAATCTGGTGAGGGGTATCTAAGTCATATCTGGAAGGGGCTTTTATGTGGTAGGTTAGGGTATCATCTATGCCGATTTTAAATCTGCCATCTATGACCTTTCTAAATCGCTTGACCCCTGTCTTTTTTTCCGTCTCTTCAACAATCAGCCGATTATGCGGGTCTATCTCATATCTTACTTTTGCCATAAATGAAAAAACCTTCGCCGCCAGCGAAGGTTTTTCCCTAACCCACTAAAAAAAATAGGGCCCGGAATAAACCGGGCCCATTTGTCTCTTCAGGTTATAACTTCACTACATTCGTGGCTTGTTCACCTTTAGGACCCTGCTCGATATCA
>DAOWKH010000128.1 GCA_030639955.1 Candidatus Omnitrophota bacterium
AGGCGAAAAAGAGACCTCCACAGAAAATATTTATGGCATAACTTATGCCGCAGAGTCAGAAGTAGCTATTCGCACTTTAGATAAACAAAAGAGCGATGAATCGGGTTATACAGTTTTTGAGGTTACCGACCTCAGCGGTGGGAATAGGCGTTGGGAATATTATGATGCTTCAGGGAGATTAATCGACACAGAAACCGAGAGATTTATTGATTATAAGAATGTTGAATTTTTCTCACCGCTTGCAACAAAATGGCATACTATGGATAAAGAGGGAAAGCCGATTTTTTATCATCACTGTTTAGAGAAGGAAGGCAAAGGTTACGAAGATTATTTTGACCCGCAGGAGTATTATTTAGATAAAGATGGAAAAGAGGTTGAATTTGAAACCTTTAAGGAATACTTTGGTGATAAAGAATTAAAGAAGGTAGCAGTAACCTCAAAAGAGGGGCAGTTAATTAAATACATCTACATAACCGATGACCGTTTGGGCAGAACAGTGATAACAGGGAGCATAGATGGTAAATCGCTTTACATAGTAAAAGAATTTTGCGATGAGGAGAATAAGCCCTATACGCCTAAAGAATCTATCCTTCTCGTTAAAGAGGATGACAATCAACGCTATTTAGCCGACACCCACAAAGGGAGTGGTGAATTTGCTTTACTTACAGAAATTCCTGAATTATTGAATATTTCTGAGAAAGCAGAACAAGATGCTATAGATGATATTAAAACTGCGATTGCCAGGATTAAATTTGGAAAGGGGGAAGTGACTCAAAAGGAGATAGATAGTCTTTCAGATAAAGATTTAGAACTGACCCCGGTTGAGGTCATTACCAGAACAGGTGAGAAGTATTATAAGTACTGTGTTGCTGGCGATGAATTAGGGAGAGCGCCGATTGTTGTCCGCGGCAACACCATTGCCATTGTCAGAGAATTCTTTCCCGATACTTATACGCCCAAGGACAGTTATTTAATAGATAAACAAACTGGGAAAATTTTACTTGAGATTACCAATGCTGATGCTGGTGATGAATTTATTTTGGACGATATAACATATAAACTTGCCGCAGACACCACTGGTCTCAGCCGCGTTCGGATGTCCGATCCCAAGACCGGCGAGGTCTGGTATCGCTGGTATTATCCCTATGACCCCTTGGGCAGATGGGAGTATGAAGAAAAAGGAGTTGGGGATGTAGAAAAGGACTTCACCGACCCTGACGGTGATGGATACTATGACTGGAATCCCAAATTCAGAACCTATGTTGGGGAATGGAATGAAGAGACCAAGAGATTTGAGAATAAATATGTTCCGGGAACGGATATTGCGGAGAATAGCGAACTTTACTATCTTATTGATGAAAAAGAGATTTTTGCCTGGAGAGATAGTGATGCAGGAAAAGCGCAGGCACCGGTTTCTATTAGACATATTGTTAACTTAAATACAGATGATTTATCTGAGGAGGAAAGAAAGGAATTTGAGGAATTGCAGAATGCTGATTTGAGGAAGGTTCAGAGAACACTTGCCAACGGACACACATTTGAACTTTACAACTATCAATCTGAGCCGAGAAAGAGCGAGGCAATAACCGTAGACGACGACCGCCACGAAATTAGGATTAACCTAAATTGGCAGCAAGATAAGGAAACCAATAGCGGCTATTACGCTACCACAGTTATGTTGGACAAGAATTCAGCCGATGCCGGCGAACCCGAGATAATGAAGATTTTTGATAATAGTGTAGAAGTAAAAGACGCAAAAGATGTATTTACTGATGAAAGATGCGAAGCTTATAGTGAAGAACATGATGGTAGAGATTTATGGGCCGATTTAGCCACAATAGATATTTTCCCTGATACTAAAATAAGAAAAATTACCGAAACACCGCGAGCCCTCTCTGGAAGCACTGCCGCCGAAACTGAACCAGAAAAACCGCATTACTCAGAAAACGAAGCTCCCACCAAAACCATCTACATCAACCCCCACGACCCTGTCCGTGGCGAATTAGCTGTTGAAGTTCAGAAGGGAGAAAACGGTGAAAGCGACTTTGTCATCAACCGCTGGTGGAAAATTGATGGAGATAAAGAAGAAGCCCCGTTTGGTATGTTGCAAGGAAGCATTACTTTTGAAGATGGGAATACAGGAACAAGACAATATGCCGGCAAAGTTTATGATATAGATTGGTATAATCCTGAGACGGAAGAAGTGAAAAATATAAGCATCAAAGAGTTAACGCAAGGAAGATATGAATATGCCTTTGTTTATGATGTGATAAATTCCGATTCTAAGAAACTTTTACGACAAGAAATTTACCTACCCAGTGGTAAAGTTATGGCAGCAAGGTATAAATATCCTGTAGCACAAGTAGCTAGAGGGGCTTTAGGAGTAGCGACAAAAGGTATAGAAACTGTACATTACGATACTGACGTTTCTTACCCTAAACCAACTGTAGCAATACTTGATGACTCTCCTATTAGAGTTACAAAATATTACGAAGCAATAGAATTTGGATTAACAGATGATGGTAGACAGCAAACGATTATTTATTCAAACGAAAGCGAAGGATTAGCTCCTAATAAGTGGTACAAGCAGAAGCCTATAAGTATAGAAGATGAGACGATTGAGAAAACCCGTTACAACCTTAAGAAAGAATGGGAACAAGATTTACTGAAAGGACAAAAATGGATAGTAGGAGTTGTTATGCTTGGGCCTTTTATAAGAGTTTCAGGATTTATAATGTCTCGGTTACGAAAGGGAGCAGAGAACTCTAAGAAGAAAAGCGTAGGCAGAAATGATGAAAGTATTAGGTCAGAATCTAATCCTATAGTTGAAGGATACAGAATTTGGCTTTCTCTTGTTGAGAGACAAGATAACAGAAGTTCAGAAGCAGAGATAGAGAAAAGATTTCATCGTCTATATGGAATGGTAGATAAGTTAAAGGATTGTCCCGATTTTATCTTTTATCTAGCTTGGCTTACGAAAGATAATTTTGATAAATCTATGGTTAAAGAGGAAATTCAACTTTGGTATGATATTTGTCTTAATAATCAAAAGTTGGCTAAAAATTTTAAAATAGGTGCAGAGTACCGCCTTATTTACGACGATATTAATAATCTTTTCAGAACTAAAGAATTTATTGAGAGATATGAAAAATATAAGAACAAGGGATTCTACGTAAGGTATGCAGAAATGATAAAGAGTGTTTCTAGTAAAGATGAGGCTATAGAACTATTAGAATTGCTGCATTATAAAACAGATGAAAATGCAGAAGAGAGAGAGAAATTAGGATTTCCGGGAGAAAGTATTATTTGGAAAACCTATCGCCTGCTTGAGGGCGGAGCATTTGGCTACCGAGGTTGGTTGGGGGTAATAAGGAATAATTTCCCTGTCTTTATGCTTATGTTAGGCGGCTTATATTTTTCCTTACTCTTCTATACCTCTCTTTCTAATCCTATTTGGTTGGCCGGGCTTGCGGCTTTAAGTATAGGATTTTACCTCTTCCATTCTTATTTAGGAAAATTAACCGAGGCTAAATTTGCTCCTCCACGACTTGACGAGGGCTATAAAAATAAACCTTTAAGGGATTGGCAATGGAAGAAAGAATGGATATTTGCCGCTTCGGTTTTAGGACTTACTTATTCTCTCAAAGCGGTATGGAATTATCGCTTCTTTGGATGGCTCAAAACACCCACAGAGATACTATTAGGCAGTTCTTATTCTGCTCCTTCTATTCCTTCAGTATATCTTATATTAGTCGGCGCAGGGTTATTTAGTTACTTAATTTATAAAATTTATAAAAAGCAGATTAGCGCAAAAGCATCTC
>DAOWKH010000013.1 GCA_030639955.1 Candidatus Omnitrophota bacterium
GAGAGAGAGAGAGAGAGAGAGAGAGAAGATTGGTTGCTATTTATCATTTTTGCCCTGTTATGTAACTGTTATTTTATAGACATAGCATCATTTATAATAGTTTACCTTAAAATTTAATTTTGTCAAGGAGTAACCTAAGGAACAAGTATCTCCCGGGGTTTGCTTCCCTGTAAAGGACCGACAACTCCCTCTTCTTCCATCATATCAATAATCCGGGCGGCGCGGGAATAACCAAGCCCCAGACGCCTTTGCAACAGAGAAACAGAGGCGTGCTTGGTCTGCAAAACGAGATTTACTGCCTCCTCATAGAGTTCATCTTTCTCTAAACTCACTCTGCCTTCCTTGGTTTCTTTCTTTAAGATTTCCTCATTGTAGACCGGCTTGCGCTGTTTTTTTAAAAAGTCAACTACCCTCTCTATTTCCTCATCAAAGACCAATGTTCCCTGCGCCCGTGTAGGTTTAGCCGAACCGGGCTGGAGAAAAAGCATATCTCCATTCCCTAACAGTTTATCTGCTCCGTTGACATCCAGCACTGTGCGGGAATCAACCTTGGTAGCGACTTTAAAAGAAATGCGCGCCGGGAAATTCGCCTTGATTACTCCAGTGATTACATCTACCGAGGGACGCTGGGTAGCCAGAATAATATGAATTCCTACTGCCCGCGAGAGCTGGGCTAAACGGGTAATTGCCCCTTCTACCTGTTTGGGAGCAATCATCATCAAATCGGCTAATTCATCAACAACAATAATAATATAGGGCAAATTATCCTTCGATTTTTCATTATAGAGCTTAACATTGCGCACACCAGCCGCTGCCAATAGCTGGAATCTCCTCTCCATCTCCCCCACTGCCCAATTCAGCGCCAACCCTGCTTTTTTGGCTTCAGTAACTGCCGGACAAAGAAGATGGGGAATATCATTAAAACAAGCAAGTTCAACCATCTTGGGGTCGATGATTAAAAGTTTTAATTCGTCAGGAGAGAATCTAAACAAAAAATTGATAATCAGATTATTCACGCAAACTGTCTTCCCGCTACCGGTAGTCCCGGCAATCAAAAGGTGGGGCATCTCGTCTAAATCAGCGAGCAGCGGCATCCCGGATACATCCTTTCCCAGACCCAAAGGGATAACAAAATTGCTCTTGCGAAACCCTTCAGAGTTCAAAATCTCCTGGCAGTAAACCAGCACTGTTGATGGATTGGGAACCTCCAGCCCCACCGCTGCTTTGCCCGGAATAGGGGTAATAAAACGCACACTCTCTGCCCTCATCGCCAGAGCGATATTGTCAGCGAGCCCTACAATTCTATTGATCTTTATCCCGGGTGCAGGCAGAAGTTCATAACGGGTAATTGCCGGTCCACGGTCTATGTTGGTAACCCTCGCTTCAATTCCAAAATCAAGCAGTGTTCCTTCTAAAATCTTGGCATTTGCCTGCAGGTCATCTTTAATCTTTCTTTGTTCGGGAGGGGGTGGAGATTTGAGAAGGTTGAGTGAAGGAAGTTGATATGGATGCTCTGCTGATGGAGAAGGATAAGCTCCCTCTTTGGGTATCTGCTTCTTGGGCAATTGTTCAACAGTTGCTTTTTCAAACAAGGGCTGACGGGAAATCTTTATGCGGGGTTTCTTGACCTCCTTTTCCCTGGCGGGGACAGTTTTCGCCCTAACTAATAAAGCCCCTGCTTTTTTGGCTATCTTAAAAAGAAAGGGGAGCTGTAAAATATCCTTGATTAAAAGGAAAGAAGGAATGAGAAAAATAGCAATTATAATGTAGGTGCCATTGCCAAAATATCTGTTTAAATTAGAAAAGAGATAGACCCCTAAAATCCCTCCCTGCCCGATATCGCTTTTTCTACTCAATGCTGCGGATAAACAAAGAATAAAGATAAAAGCGCCGGCAGATTGAATGAAAAAGGATTTCTGCTTACCATGTTCTTTGAATCTATCTATTCCTAAAAGCAAACAAATCAGGGGGATTAAATAAGCCGAAAATCCTATTGCAGAAAAAAGGAAAAAGGAAAGATATGCTCCTACTATACCGCCATAATTCTGGCAAGGAGAATTGGGGTAGGAACTAAAAAAGGGAAGGTCGGTCTCCTGGAAAGAAAACAAACAAAAGACGGTAAATAAAGCGATACCAAAGAGAAGCAAGCTAATTAGTTTATCTTTATAGCTTTTGTCCATTCTGTCCTGTCATAACATTAAAACTCCTATCCCCACTACAAAACAATAAATCGCAAAGACATAAAACCTGCCCTTTTTTATGAGATGGAGCAGAAACTTCAGACAAAAAAATCCCACTATTGCGCTTATAAGCATCCCCACAATCAGATCAAAATTCCATCCTAATCTGAAATCTCTGATTTTGAATAGGAGCGCTCCCGAAACAGCAGGGATAGAAAGCAAAAAAGAAAACTTAAATGCAGATTCTTTGCTTAAACCGCAGATAAGCCCTGTAGAGATTGTTGAACCGCTGCGCGAAATCCCCGGAATCAGAGCTATTCCCTGAGCAAAACCGATTAAAAGAGCGAAAAAGGCACTGGGCCTTTTCTCTTGTTTCTTATCCACAGGGATAGACCCTACTAATTCCTTTAAAGGAGGGGTCTTATTACAACGAGAGGCAATATCTCCGGCTAACAACCATATTCCAGTTATCAGGAGCATTGCCCCTACACGTCTAACATTTACAAATAAGCGGGCAAATATATCCCCGCCCAAAAAGCCAATTATAGCCGTAGGGATAGAAGCAAGGATGAGCAAAAAAAGCAATTTTTTTTTCCTGCAGAATAAAGCGATAATATCCTTACGGAAAAATGCCAGTAAAGCAAGCAGGGTTCCGAGATGGACAAAGATATCAAAAACAAAATCCTGCCTGATTTTTAAAAGGTGATGCAGGATTATCAAATGCCCTGAACTACTTACCGGTAGGAACTCTGTTGCCCCCTGAACTACTCCGGAAATCACTGCTTGCCAAAAAGTCATCCGTATATCTCTCGCGTAATCGCTGTCTGACGGGCGCGGTTGAATTGCTGGGTTAATTCCTCTACGAGCTTATCGGCATTATCTGCCGCATATTCCATCGCCTTTATTCGTTCCAACTCTTCAGCGCACCTTGATTCTAATAATGCCTGTCGGATCTGCGCCGAGATGCACTCAGGAAGCAAGTCGCCAATAATTTCTTCCGCAGCAGGTTCAAATAGAAATTTCTTCTTAGTAGCGTCTCTCTGCTCTAAATCATCTTCTAAGGGCAATAATTTTACTAAAATAATAGCATCCAAAAGTCCGGGTTTTAATTTGTAATAAATTAGATAAACCTCTCTCCATTTATTCTCTGAATAAAAAGAGAGGGCATCCCTGCTTATTTGTTGAGAAATCTCGTTTAATTCTTCTCTTTTCGGCTGGCCATATTCTTTAACTACTGCATACCCCTTACGTTTAAAATAATGGATTCCCTTTTTGCCAATTACAATCAGCTGACAGGAGTGAGATTTCAAAAAATGCTCACTCCTTTGAGTAATTCTACTATTGAAACTACCGCATAAACCGCTTTGGGAGGTAATAACAATTAGGCCTGTAGCGCCCTCAGGACGCTTCTTATTAGCCCTATGCTTCTCTCCCTGCACTGTGAGCAACAAATCTCTGAGCTTCTCTGTATAACTGCGTCCCTCTAAAGTTCTCTTTTCTATCTTCTTCAGGCGCACCACCGCCACCAACTTCATTGCATTGGTAATTCCCTCAATCTCTCTTATGCCTCCGATTCTGCTTTTTATCTCTCTTAGTTTACTCACTTTATACCCACCTTCAGCGAGTCCCCTTTCACGAACTTCCCCTTAAACTCCTCAATCGCCTTTTTTAGAGATGCCTCTAAGTCCTTGCTTAATTCTTTTTTCTCTTTAATCGCTTTCAGAATTTGAGGGTGTTGTCCCTGAAAAAAGCTGAGAATCTCGGATTCAAATCGGCTAATGTCTTGTAACGAAATATCATCCAAAAAACCGCGGATGCCACAAAATATAATCAGTATCTGCTCAGCTACATCCATCGGTGAATACTGTCTCTGCTTAAGCACCTCTACTAAACGGGCACCTCTACGCAATTGGGCCTCGGTGGTTTTATCTAATTCACTCCCAAATTTGGTAAAGCTTTCCATCTCGCGATACTGGGCAAGCTCTAAACGCAGCTTTCCGGCTACCTCTTTCATCGCCTTGATCTGGGCGTTCCCGCCTACCCGTGAAACACTTAGTCCTACATTTATCGCCGGCTTGACTCCTTGATAGAAAAGGTTGGTTTCTAAATAAATCTGGCCATCAGTGATAGAAATAAGATTGGTGGGGATATAAGTAGAGATATCCCCGGCTTGGGTTTCGATAATCGGCAGGGCGGTTAACGAACCCCCTCCGGCTTCCTTGTTTGCCTTTGCCGCTCGTTCTAACAAGCGCGAATGGGTGTAGAAAATATCTCCGGGATAAGCTTCGCGTCCGGCTGGACGACGCAATAAGAGAGAAATCTGACGATAACTCTGGGCGTGTTTAGAAAGGTCGTCATAGATAATTAAAACATCTTTCCCTTGTTCACGGAAATACTCTCCCAGGGCACAACCGCTGTAAGGAGCAATATATTGCAAAGGAGCGGGCTGATGCGCCGGGACCGAAATTATGGTTGTATAGGCCATTGCCCCTTCTCTTTTTAGACGATAAAAAATACGGGCGACATTGGATTCCTTCTGCCCAATGGCTACATAGATGCAAAGAACATCCTTATCTTTCTGATTCAAAATAGTATCAATTGTTAGAGCGGTTTTGCCGGTTTGACGGTCGCCAATGATTAGCTCTCTCTGCCCTTTGCCGATAGGAATCATCGAATCAATCGCCTTAATCCCGGTTTGCAAAGGTCGCTTTACCGGTTCTCTCTCCACTACCCCCAATGCCTCATTCTCAATCGGGCGGTAATCCCTGACCCTGATGGCCGGTCGGTCATCTAAAGGTTCGCCCAGGGAGTTAACCACTCTTCCGAGAAGTTCTTTGCCTACCGGGAATTTAACTACTCCGCCGGTAGAAAAAACCTCATCTCCTTCCTTCACCAATCTATCGGGACCAAAAAGAATGGCTCCGATGCTCTCTTCCTCTAAATTCAAAGCCATCCCCTGTATTTTTTTATCACTGCCGGAAGAAAAAACAAGCAATTCATTTGCCATTGCCTGCCTTAAACCATAAATCTGGGCTACCCCGTCACCAACTTCTACTACTATTCCTTTTTCTTTAAGCTCTAACTTATCCTCAAAATGCTCGATACTGCTTTTGATTATCTTGGTTATTTCCTCAGTTCTTATTTCCATAGCGCCGCACCTATCTTCTCTAATCTTGTCCTGACCGTCCAATCATAAACCCTGCCGAGATATTCAATCTTTATTCCGCCAATTAATTCGTCATCAATCCTTTCTTTTATTTCTATCTTCTTATCGGTAATTTGCTCCATCACCTTGACGAGCATTTCTCTTTCTGAGCGAGATAAAGGAAAGGCCGAAGATACAATTGTTTCAATAGTATTATAAAATTCTCGGCGAAGAAGTTTATATTTCTCAAAAATTTCCCCTAAATTCCTTATTCTATTTTTTTCAACCAATAGCTTCAAAAAGTTTATACTTTCTTTGCTTATCCGGGGAAAAACTTCTGTGAAAATCTTCTGCTTTTTATTTTTCTCAATCTTGGGATGCAAAAGTATACTTTTTAAAAGAGGGTGGCTGTTAAAAATATCGCTGACAAAAGCTAAATCCTTCTCTACTTCTTTCACGAGCTTTCTTTCTCTGGTTAAAAGAAATAGAGCGAGGGCGTATCTTTTGGAGATGCTGGTATCCATAACAGAAATTTTCAATTAGAAATTTTCTCTATTCCCTCCTTCACCAATCTCGCTTTATCCTTTTCGTTAATTTCTCTCTTTAATATCTTCTCGGCAATAGCTAAAGAAATACTGCTGGCTTCCTTCTTTAACTCCCCGCGGGTTTTCACTATTTCTCTATTAATCCCTTCCTTTGCCTCGTCTAAAATCTGCTCTTTCTCCTTTTTTACCCTCTGTAAAAAACCCTTCCTGCCCTCCTCTATTTCTTTCTTGGCAAAATCCTTCCATTCTAATACCTGTTTTTGTGTTTCTCTTAAATTCTCTTGCGCCTGTTTAAACTCTCCCTCTGCTTTAGCTCTTTCCTTCTCGGCTTTCTCAATTTCGTCCTTTACATATTGCGCCCGCTGGTCTAAAAAATTAAGCAAAGGCCGATAAAATACCTTTGTTAGTATAAACATCAAAATGAGAAAACTGATAACTTGGAGAATAAGGGTAAGATTAAGAGACATGATATTGAGCTTAAGTTACTACAAATATCAGCAATAAGGCGACTACGAGGGCATAGATTCCGGTGGATTCGGCAATAGCGTCGGCAATCAGCATTGTTCTAATAATTGGCCCCTGAAGCTCGGGTTGGCGGGCAATCCCCTCGCAGGCCTTTCCTCCTACAAACCCCTCTCCTATTCCTGGCCCAATAGCCCCAAACCCCATAGCTATACCCGCTCCTAACAGAGCCGCCGCACGAATAATAACTTTTCCGTCAATTTCCATATTTAATAAGTTCATAACTTACCGAAGTGCAAAGCACGACGTAAGTTATTGAACGCATTGAACCCTGTTAAATCCGCCTACGGCGGAATCCGCCAAAGGCGGATTATTTAACAGGGTAAGTTCAACTAATAGATTTGCAAAGCACAAAGGCACTTTGCAAATCTAAGTTTCACTTATTTTCTTCACTCTTAACTTCGTCAATATTTGGCGATGCCCTTTTTTTGTCTTTGAATCCTTTCGCCGCCTGTATTTAAAGGCAATTACCTTCTTTGCCTTA
>DAOWKH010000118.1 GCA_030639955.1 Candidatus Omnitrophota bacterium
CGAGAGAGTGAGGGCGAGCACCGAGCAGCAATTACCACGCTGGGGTAATTGACTGCGTGCTTCGTGCGACCAACCCTAACCTAACCATCAATTCCTCACAAATCTTTGTCCCGCCAAACGCTTTACTATTTTCTTCAGCTCCAACATCGAAAGAATGCTCAAAACCTGAGATGGCGGGAAAGCAACCTCTTTGCTAATTTCATCAACATATTTAGGTCTGCTTGCAGAGAGAAGGTTATAAATTTTCTCCTCCTGGGGATTTAATCTGGGCAGTAAGGGGAAATCTTCTTTCTTTAACTCTTTTAGATGGCTTTTTATTATCGGCTGGAGCTCCTCTAAAATGTCATCGGCACTTTCAACAAGCTTTGCTCCATCTTTAAGAATCTGATGCGTGCCCTGGCTGGTTGGACTATCAATATGCCCAGGCACAGCAAAAACCTCTTTCCCCTGGTCTAAGGCATAATTTGCCGTAATCAAAGCCCCGCTCTGCTTGCCTGCTTCTACTACTACTGTCCCCAAAGAAAGTCCGCTAATAATGCGGTTCCTAATCGGAAAATTAAACTTCTCCGGAGCTGTGCCCAAAGGAAACTCCGAGATAACTGCTCCCTGGCGGATAATCTCATCGCTCAGTTTTTTATTCTCACGAGGATAAACAATATCCAGACCACAGCCCAGGACAGCAATTGTCCTCCCTCCGCTCTTTAACGCTCCTTTGTGGGCAGCAGTATCAATTCCCCGGGCCATCCCGCTAACAATAGTAAAACCTCTATAGGACAACTCCCGACTCAATCTCTCAGCGGCTTTAATCCCGTAAAAGGAAGATAATCTGCTTCCCACAATAGCAATTGCAAAACAATCCTGAGGCAAAAGTTCTCCGTGAACGTAGAGCAGCAAGGGAGCAGCGGCAATTGATTTAAGAGCGGCAGGATACTCTTTATCTAACAAAGTGATTATTTTAATCTTATTCTTTTTTATCAGGGATAATTCTTTGCTGACATCGCAGTCCTTTACTCTTTGGAGCTCCTCGACGAGTTTTCGCTTAAAACCTCTTGCGATAATCTCTTTTGATGAGGATTTAAAAATATAAGCAGGGTTTTTAAACGACTCGATAAGGGCTTTCCCTTCTGCCCTTATTTGGATAGACAGAGAAAGTTTCAACCAGTCTTCTATATCTCTCATTTCCCCATCCACTTCTTGATATTTTTAGCAATCCCCTCTGCTGTCAAGCCATATCTTGATAACAACTCTTCTCTCCTTCCATGTTCAATAAATTTACCCGGCAGGCCAATTCTTTTTATCCGGACATTTATATCTCTATCGGCAAAGAACTCTAATACCTTGCTGCCTAATCCCCCTTCTAAGTTGTGTTCTTCAACCGTTATAAATTTATTTATTTGGGAAGACAATTTTAGAAGCAGAGATTCATCCAGGGGCTTGAGAAAGCGGGAGTTTATTAATCCACAATTAATCCCCTGTTTAGATAAAATATCACTTACCTCTAAACAAGGATAGACCATACTTCCAATAGATATAATCATCGCATCCTTCCCCTCTCTCAGCACCTCTGCCTTTCCCAATTCTATTTTCTGTTTCTGGTTGCCAACTGCCAACTGCCCACTGCCCACTACTTTAGGATATCTTATTGCTACCGGTTGTTTCTGGTTAACGGCAAATCTGAGCATCTCCTTTAGTTCTTCCCCATCTTTAGGAGCAAGAACTACTAAATTGGGGAGCTGCCCTAAATAAGCGAAGTCAAAAACACCCTGATGGGTCGGCCCATCTTCTCCTGTAATACCGGCATTACTTACTACAAAAATCACCGCCAGATTCTGCAGACAAACATCGTGAATTATCTGGTCATAAGCCCGCTGGAGAAAAGTAGAATAGATTGCTACAAAAGGTTTTAGCCCTTGCTTACACAGACCAGCGGCAAAGGTTACTGCGTGCTGTTCGGCAATCCCTACATCAAAAAAACGAGAAGCAAACTCCTTTTTAAATCTGCTCAAGCCAGTGCCTAATTCCATTGCTGCGGTTATCGCCACAATATTCTTATCCTGACGGGCTAACTCCAATAAGCTTTCACCAAAAATATCTGTATAAGCAGGAGACTTCTTAGGGGTAAATTCCCCTGTTTCAATATTAAATGGTGAGGCACTATGAAATCTCTCCGGAGACTGCTCGGCAAACCTATATCCCTTTCCCTTCTTAGTGATTATATGCACTAAACTGGGCTCAGGAAGCGTAAAAACATTTTTTAATGTTTCCAATAATATAGGGATATTATGTCCATCTAAAGGGCCAAAATATCTAAATCCCAATTGCTCAAAAAACATCCCCGGAATCAGAAGATTCTTCAAACTCTCATCTAATCTTTCGGCAAGAGTAAACACCCTCGTTCCTATCTTTGGAATGCTTTTTATCAACGAAGAAAGATTCTCTTTGAGCTTATTGTAGGTAGAAGAAGAAATTACTCTATTTAAATAATTACTTATGACACCTGCGCTTTTAGAGATGGCCATTTCATTATCATTTAAGATAACTACGAGGCCCTTCCTCTGATGACCAACATTGCTCATTCCCTCAAAAACCATCCCCGATGTCAAAGAACCATCACCAATTACTGCCGCTACCTTACCTTCTTTTTTCTGGAGTGCCTGCCCTACAATTAGCCCCAAGGCCTGGGAAACTGCTGTGCCGTTATGCCCAACAATAAAGGGGTCGCAAGGGCTCTCTTTAAAATCAGGAAAGCCACTTAGCCCATTTAACTGGCGCAAACTTTTAAAATACCTCCTTCTCCCGGTAAGCAGTTTATGGGTATAACATTGGTGGCCAACATCCCAAAGAATCTTATCTGTGGGGCAATTTAGCAAATAATGCAGACAAATAGTAAGTTCAACCACCCCTAAATTAGAGGCAAGATGCCCGCCATTTTTAGAAACTACCTTGATAATCTCTTGACGAATCTCCTCGGCTAAAACAGGTAGCTCCTTTATGTCTAATTTTTTTAGATCCTGTGAATTGTTGATTTTTTCAAGAAGAGATTTCATTCACCCTCACAATAGAAACTGCCTTTCCGTTTTTCTCATCAATCTCCAAAATCGCTCCACAAAGATGCACATCCTCTTCGGCTACCTCAAAACGGGTAGGCACTTGCACAATAAATCTCTGCAAAATCCCCTCTTTTTTCCTTCCGATTACCGAATCATAGGGGCCGGTCATCCCTAAATCGGTGATATAGGCAGTGCCCTGGGGAAGAACCTTCTCATCGGCGGTCTGGATATGGGTATGCGTGCCTAAAACCGCACTCACTTTCCCGTCTAAATACCAGCCCAGAGCAACCTTCTCGCTGGTTGCCTCGGCGTGAAAGTCAACAATAATTATCTTTGTTTCTCTGCTGAGTTTATCAATCTCTTTCTTGGCTACTTCAAAGGGAGAACGGATTCCCTCCATAAATATCCTGCCGGCTAAATTAATAACTCCAATCCTTAATCCATTTTTTTCTATTACTGTTGCTCCCCTACCCGGGGCTTGCAAAGAATAGTTAGCCGGTCTGAGCAATCTTTTCTCGCTCTCTAAATAAGGAAAAATCTCCTTTCTTTTCCAGATATGGTCACCAGAGGTAAGTCCATCAATGCCATAATTAAATAACTCTTCGGCGAGCTTGGGCGTAATTCCTGAACCACCAGCAACATTCTCGGCGTTGGCAATTACCAAATCAAGAGAATGCTTCTGCTTTAATTCAGGAAGGATTGCCTTAATCGCCTCCCTTCCCGGTTTCCCTACAATATCCCCAATGGCCAAGATTTTCATAATGTCCCCTCAAATTATCTTACCCGCTTACACCCCCGGGGTGTAAGTAAGGTCAATTGTTTTTAGCGTATGGCGTGTGGCGTGAAGCGCGTGGCTCACTTCGCATACTCAATTGCTCTTGTCTCCCTGATTACCACCACTTTTATCTGTCCTGGGTAGGCAAGTTCGCTTTCAATCTTCTTGGTTATCTCGTGAGCTAAGCCCACTGTTTCTAAATCAGTTACTTTATCCGACTGAACAATAACCCGCATCTCTCTGCCGGCATGCATAGCATAGCTCTTTTCAACGCCCGGAAAGGATTTAGCAATGTTTTCTAAATTCTCCAACCGCTTCACATACATCTCCACGGTCTCTCTTCTCACCCCCGGCCGAGAAGCGCTTAACGCGTCGGCTGCCTGAGCTAATACCGCTAATACACTCTCTGCTTTTTCGTCTTCATGGTGAGCGGCAATAGCGTTGACTATAATCGGACTCTCTCCGTATCTTTTGGCTAAATTAGCCCCGATTTCGGCGTGTGTCCCTTCTACTTCTCTATCTACGGACTTACCTATA
>DAOWKH010000024.1 GCA_030639955.1 Candidatus Omnitrophota bacterium
AAATTCTACAATTTCTAATTTTACGCCAAAGTAATCAGCAACTTCCTGGGCGCGTTTTATCTCAAAGGGGTTACACACACCCGTCTGTTCTGAAAAATACATTCGTCCTGTAATCGCTCTTACCTTTCTTGGTCCATGAAGCTTTACCAAACAAGCAAGCAGGGCTGTTGAGTCCCAACCCGAAGAGAGATATACGATATTACCATTAGGAGAAGATCGCTTCTCTACGGCATCTAAAAGCAACTCTGAATACTTCTTATGTTCTTCTTCCCCATAGCGCCTTGTTGGTAATATTGACGGAGGGAGTTTACAAAAACTCAACTGGCTGTTCTGCCAAGATGCGATTTCACCGACACCAAGTCGTTTCACTCCCTTATACAAAGTATGACGTTTTGGCGGCCTAAACCCATAGATGTAAAGTGAATGAGCAATACCTACTTGATCATATTCAATTTGATTATCTTTAAATGGAAGTAAACTAAGGTCAGATGCAAAGATTGCACCATCGCTAACTTGCTGATAATACAGATCAATTTGACCATAACGATCACAGCAAACCTCAAATGCCCTCTCATTAATTAATTTAACAAGTATAAATCTACCCTCAAGTTTATCCATACATGTATCTATGGACTGAGAACATACAAGTGATTGGAAATCAGGGTGTGTTTTATCAATACGAGACATCATGCCAGAATTAGATCCGTCTCGCTTTCCAATTACTCGACCAGAGATAAGGGCACGGATTTGGCTATCTTTCTTTATAACGCTAATAGTTGAATCTCCCTGTATCAGAAAATCAACCGAACTGTATATATTCTTTAATTCATTTTTAGCTTGGTATTGTCCTACTAATTTCTTTCCGGCAATGATTCTAAGTTTCATTTTTTCTTTGCTAGCTAAGCTTATCTATTGTTTGCGCTAAGGCATCGGCCTGTTTTTTAGCATAATCTATACTTTCAAAATTTGTTTTTAATTGAATCAAATACGGTTGTAAAGATTCTGCAACCTGACATAAACCGCGCATGCCCTCCAGCGCTGGTTCAAGATAAGTTAAGCTCCAGGCGCCGTAAAATGGCTCTCCACCCTTTTGTAAAAATGTCTTGCGAAACTGTATCCAAGAAACATTTGTTTTACTCGTATCAAGCTTCAAAACATACGTCCAATAAGAATGCTCTACATCTTCAGGGGTCTTTTGGGGAATAAGCCAGTCACATCCTTGAATTGCTTCTTCATATAACCGCGCAATCGCAATTCGTCTTTGGATCAACATATCAAGTTTATCTAATTGCCCAAGAGCCATTGCCGCACAGACCTCAGGCATACGGAAGTTAAATCCCAAGCACTCATGGCGTTTAAAATCTGGCTGCTGAAGTTCCTCTTTGCAAATACTATGTGCACCGGGTTTTGCTTTAAGAGTTGTATAACCAAGATCACTAAACTTTCTTATCTTTTCCGCCAAAGATTCATCGTTGGTAATGACCATCCCTCCATCACCGGCTGTAAGATGTTTACTCCTCTGAAAGCTAAAAATGGAAACATCGCCAATGGTCCCGGCAATTTTACCTTTGTACTTACCAAACACGCATTGAGCATTATCCTCTATTACCTTCAAGTTATACTTCTTTGCAATGAACATAATTCTATCCATCTCCGGCGGTAGTCCGTATAAAGAAACTGTAATTATTGCCTTGGTTCTTTTGGTTATTTTTTTAAGAATTGAATCCGGGGCGATGTTAAAGGTAAGCGGGTCAATATCAGCAAAAATAGGAACTGCTCCAATATACAGAGGCGCAAATCCAGTAGCCGCAAAGGTTAGTGGAGGAACAATAACTTCATCCCCTGGTCCAATACCCAAACCTCCTACAGCGCTATGTAATGCGGATGTGCCGGAATTAACCGCGATTGCATAATTGACTCCAAATTTTTTCGCAAATCTAATTTCCAGCTCCTCGGTCATCTTCCCCATTAGCCCCATATCAATAGCTTTCTCAATGTATTCTAATTCCTCTTTACCAACCCGCCAAAATTTATTGGGCATAGTTCCCCCTTCCTGCACAATGAATCACCACGCCGAAAAACCGCCATCTATCAGTATATTCTGCCCAGTTACATAAGAAGAATTATCAGAAATAAGATATTCGAGGGTAGTCAACAACTCCTTTTCATCTCCCATTCTCCCCATCGGAACTTTCTGTGAGTACTTTCTTACAAATTCACTGTCTTGATGATTAAAAATTCCTCCAGGAGAAATACAGTTTACCCGAACATTGTAAGGCGCCATGTAAGCGGCAAAATACCTGGTTAATTGTATTACCGCGGCTTTGGTAGCTGCATATATTTCAGGACTCCTGCGGTCATCTTCTCTATATATTCCCATATCACTGGAAACTACTCCATAAAGAGAACCTATATTTACAATACATCCTTTTTTTTGAGGTTTAAAAAATTTATTGAATACGACCTGGGTCATAAATATTGTGCCTTTTAGATTAACATTGATAACATAATCTAAATCTTCTTCAGTTCTTTCCTCAAAAGGCGTAAAAACAGCGACTCCAGCATTATTAACAAGCACATCTATAGTCGTATTGCTCTTCAAATTTTCTAAAGCATTTTCTATCTGCTGTGGTTTAGTGATATCCACTTTGGAATAGATAATCTTTTTGTGTTTTGTCTGCGGAACAATATCAAAACCAATCACGTTATGGCCTAAATTTAATAACCTTGAAATATACGTACTACCTAACTGGCCTTCCGAACCTGTTATTAAAACCGTTTTCATGATTTATATTCCTCCTTAGTTAAGAGGCACTTTTGATTTACTCTATATGTTCAACTCCACATTAATATCTTTCTTTGTATACTTAGGTATTCTAAAACTATTAATCTCAGCAATTTCAGAATGTTCTCTTAACAAACTCAAAACATCCCCAAGAGTGAATGTCGGGTTATTATGATAAAAATGTTCAAAAACTTTGCTAAAAAACACAAAATCTTCTTCATAATCTAATGTTAACCGCCATTTAGGATCAAATTCATAATCCGACCTGACATAATTAATGCTAAAATAGCGGTTATTACCCAGATACCACTCTAAATACTCTGTATTTTTAGGAACAACCGTAGTATCAAGAATAGTTTTCAAGACATTGAAACTAAAAATCTCCGATGATGTTCCATAAGGCATATTATTAGTAAATGTTACTTCACAGGATTTATTGAGATGGTTTTCCACAGCTTTATCAATCATCATTTCATCCCGCAAGATATCATCACCGGTAATGCGTACGATGTGATCTATTCCATAATATCTAGCAGCTTCGTAAAATCGCTGAGAAAGATTCTCCAGCGACCCGCGAAAGAAAAGTATCTCTTCTCGTTTAGCAATATCCTCAAGGATATCATCCGAGGAATCTGTGGATGTCGCCAGCACCACACAGTCAAGATTACGACAGCGTTTAATCCGTTCCACTAACAATGCGATGGTCTCACGGCCCTGAATGCATCGGATTGCTTTATTGGCAAGTCGACTGGAAGCGCACCTAACTACAATAATTCCGCCTACTTTACTGTGAGTGTGCACCAACCGCAAAACTTGCTCTTTTTTAACCGGGATACGCAGCTGCTTACCTACAAGATTCAAACTTGAAAGAGGAATCCCATATTTAGCGTGTTTTATAAATTTAATATCTTCTGGTTTGATAGAATGTCCACTCTCTAAATCTTTAACCGCCGCAGGTGTCTTTTTAAACATTCTACGATAGTCAATTTCAAAAGAATTAAGTTGTCCTACCTTAGCTAATAAAGGCGCCAGTTTTTTCACCTGCCTAACAAAATATTTAAAATCCTCTGCACCTAAAGCCGACTGATAATCCTCCCACTTATCATTCCTGTTAATAGTAATATGTTTTTCAATCACAGCCGCACCCTTTGCCAATGCCATCAAAGGTACAACTTTGGCCTCTTCCAAATCGCCGGCAATATGATCGGAAAATCCAACTTTAATTCCATAAGATGAGTATTTATTGATAAGGTCGCTGATTTCTTCAAGAGAATGTGCCCTGAGAGGGGTCGGAAAGGTTTGTACGCCGGTCATCAATATAATATTGTTTAATAAATTCTTTTCTTTAAGGAAATTTAGGAGATTATAAATCTCAATTCGATGAGCACCACCTACACCAATCATAAGAATCTTGTTCTCTGTAGCAACGCGGTTAATAAAAAAACTGTTCAGCAGGTCTTCGGAATGTATTTTGAACCCATCAACTTCAAGTTCTTTTGCCAGAGCAAAACTCTTTTCTCCAAAAATATCAGTAAATATCACAAGATTACGCTTGCGTGCATATTCTATAGCTTTACGCCAATCATCTTCTTTAAATGCTAGTTTATTAAAGATTTCCCACTCGGGATGCTTATTAGTCGCCCGTTCTTGGGGCGTAAAAATTTGAAATTTAATGATTTCCGCACCGCTATCAGCGACGCAATTAATGAGCTGTTTAAGTTTATCAAAATCACCCTCGTGGCCACAGGCAGTTTCCCCTATGACATAACCGTTTTCAGGCACTAACTGTTCATATAACATAACAATTCCCTTTTATAATTGCGTCCTTGCCTTTGTATCTATAGTCCTTTGAATTTTCTTTATACTCATTAACTGTCTTTTTGATGGTCTCCTTATAAAATCGCCTTTACCATCGGCAACCCCATAGATTATCTTAGGGTCATAGACATTATCTACAACAATTTCGTCCTTTCTTCCCAGCAAACCACCGGATACAATAGGTGCATCGTTAAACAAGCGGCGGCCCATTCGTTTTTTTACTATGCGCTCTGTAACAAAAAGGTTATTTATCATTCCTTCAAAAGCCGCACTTATATCCAAACGATAAATTTTTATGTTTAACTTCGCGGCGGTCTTAATAGCTGTAGAATATAAGGTCCCTTTACCACCATCAACAACCAGAGCGCCAGAAGCAAGGTTCTTTATTATCTTTGAGGTAACAACCGGTATACCCGAAGTTAATCCTATCAAAATATCTGCTCTCTGGGCCGCTTTTTCATTATCGGTTGCAGCAACTATCTGTGCGGTAGTATATGCAGGTTTAATATAATTAAAGACCTTGGCTATCGCACGAACCTTTTTAGAATCTCTTCTTGTAATAAAAATATGCGCCCCTCTCTCCACAAGTTTAAGCGCCAATTTACAGCCCAGGTTACCTGCACCTAAAATAGCAATTTTTTTGCCTCCAATCCCAGTTAGAGAATCTTTGGTTAGATAGGAAAGCAAACCATCAATAGCTTCCACTGCAAGATCATTGCCTTTGTAAATCCAAAGGGTAGATTTTTTTAGAACCTCACGAACTGCCCGCTCAACATTTGCTGGCTCACCTGAACGGGACATTTTATCAGGAATCTTTTTCTCGGCATCTACTAAAATATAGTTTACGCGACCGTCAATTACCTTTGCTACCTCAATAGCCTGTTGTTCGCTATACACGATAACCCCGGCAACTATCATTTTAAAGGTATGCCTTATCGGTGTAAAATACAAACCATCACTATCAATTTTAGCGGTATTGCCTATGCAGAAACCAGACAATTTATTTTCTTGATGCGCTATTCTCACTACTTTTTTTACTATCTCCTCTGTACGCTTTTTATATCTCATATCAAATAACTTCCCAGGTAATTGGATAATCTTCATTAATATCAACTTTCGCCTCTCTGCCAATGACAATATCTATATATTTTGGGAGAAGCCCTCCTCCTGGCCCTTTTATTGCGAGCATATCTTCTGTAATCACCTGATCCTTTTTAATATTGCAGGCCGCATATAAACTCTTCCGCTGCATATTTAAGGTATCATATTCATTAGGTTGAATCCTTTTTATTCCATCTCCCAAAACCGCGGGAATCTTCTTTGATATTGCTACAAGCTCTGCCAATTCTTGGGGATCCGAAGATAAAATATGGTCTGGTCCCTCAAGCATTCTATCCAGAGTAAAATGCCGTTCTATCAAATCAGCACCTATAGCAAGAGCAGTATGCGATACAAAGAGACCAATCGTATGGTCTGATAATCCCACAGGAACATTAAAACATTCTTTTAAGGTTTTGATTATCTTTAAGTTCATTTCCTCAGGAGCAGCAGGATAAGAAGAGTTACAATGTAAAAGCATCAAGTTGGGATTCCCCTCCTGAACAATGGTATCAACCGCCTCTTCAATCTGCCCAAGCATGGACATCCCGGTAGAAAGTATTATGGGCTTACCGATTTTGGCAACATATCTGATAAGGGGAAGATTGACCAAATCCATAGAAGCAATCTTAAATACATTTACGCCGAGAGAATTCAGAAAATCAACGCTCTCAAAATCAAAAGGGGTCGAAAAAATCTCTACTCCTTTATCTTTTGCATAGGCAAAAAGTTCCTTCTGTTTTTCGAAACTCATCGCAAGTCGCTCAAATATATCAAATAATGTTTCTTCTATACCAATAATTGTTTCTGCATACTTAACAGCTTTAATTTCCTTTGATATCCGACCAGAAGATTTAAAGGTTTGAAATTTAATCGCATCGCAACCCGTTTCCTTTGCTTGCTCCACAAGCTGCTTCGCAACAGCCAAACTCCCGTTATGATTCAATCCTGCTTCAGCAATAATATAGGCATGCGCACCGCCGCCGATTTTTCTGCCATTGATAGATAGCGAAGAATTTAATTTGCATCTCGGAGTTTGTCTGATAACCTGCGTATAAGAAGAATCTTTACCGCAGAGAATTGTGGCTGTGTCAAAGGCCTTATGAAACAAAATCTGGCTGTCTGCATAATGAAAATCGCCGCCTGTACCAAACGAATAAAGCTGCTGGAATCTGGAAATCACAGCACGTGTCCTTGCCAATTCTTCTCTGTATCCAGTGAATTGAAGAGGGTAAACAAAATATTCACTATGCGTATCGGCATCGATTATTTCACTCTCTTTTGCCAAACCAACAATCTCTACCTGCCGAACAACCCTTTTTATAAGCTCAGCAGAATCCATCCGTTCTATTTCATCGCCTTGACTGAATGCTATCTCAGCTGAAATATATGTCTTATCCTTGGGGGCAACATAAGATGATAACTTTTTGGCTTCACTAATGCGATTAAAATAAATTTTTTCTGAATCGTAATATAGCCAGTGAATACCCTTGGGCAATATTGTCTTTCGCTTATAGGCAAGGTATACCGTTCTAATCCCTCTAAACTGCAGGCTACTTTCATATCCTACGAAATGTGCAAGTAAAGTGATAGGAAGTGCTGAAATAATAATATCATTTCTACCAACCGCAACGGTTTCTCTTTCATTAATACTAATACCGCTAATAGAATTACCCTGAAATAATATCCCACTTACTGTAGCATTAAAATGGATAACACCACCTAATTTCAAAATCTTTTCTTTGATGCGTTCATAGATACATCCTGTACCGAATTTTCCTACTGCATTCCATTGATTATGATAAAAAGGGGTGACTTTTGGGCGAAATTCAATTCGTTTTGGAGCCCATTCAGGCGTCATTTCATAGGTAGATATCCCCCATATTTTCTCAGGATACTTCTCAAAAAACATCTGTTGCAGTGTAGAACCCACCTGTGCCTCCACATACTCGGCATAATTTTTCGCCTGGGCTTTTTTCTCATTGCTTAAATTCTCAATTTCCTTGAGGATTTTTTCCTTTAATTCCCGAGGATAGCGCGAAATACTTTCCCAGGATAAAGGATAATCCCAGTACTCATCAAAATTATTCCCATTTACATTCTTACACCAAAATTCACTTTTAATAAATAAATCACCGAACTCAGTATCCCAAAACCTAGCTAACTCTTTATCCGGCGTATGATAAATATGGGGTCCTGTATCTACTAAAAACTCACCCCACTTCCAGGTTTTACACATACCACCGACAGCAGACTCCTTTTCATAAATCTCAACTAACCAACCCTCTTCCAAAAGCTTCCATGCTGTGACGAGACCAATAGGTCCTGCCCCTAAAATAACCGCTCTTTTCTCACCCATTATTACAAAACTCCTCTTTTGAACAAATTTACCGCGTTTAAAAAAGCTATCGACTTACATCAAGCAGAGACACATTCTTTGTCTTCTGCCTCCATCTTCTGCATCTGAACTAATCTATTATAAAGACCTCCTTGCTGCAGAAGTTCTTTATGCGTCCCCTGTTGAATAATCTTTCCCGAAACAAGAACCAGAATTATATCCGAATCATATACAGTAGAAAGACGATGAGCAATAGTAATAACTGTCTTCCCCCGAGCGATTTCATCCAGCGCCTCTTGAACTATCTGTTCGGATTCCGTATCCAGCGCAGAGGTGGCTTCATCAAATATCAATATCTCCGGCTCAGTTAGGATTGCACGAGCAATAGCAATGCGCTGTTTTTGCCCTCCAGATAAACGAATTCCTCTTTCACCAAGTATAGTATCATATTTTTCAGGGAGCTCTTTTATAAAATCATAAGCATGCGCACGCCGCACAGCCTTCTCAATTTCTGCCTTAGACGCTTCCGGTTTAGCAAAAGCAATATTTGCCCACACAGTATCGTTAAATAAAAAGGTGTCTTGAGAAACAACTCCAATATAGTTGCGCCAAGAATTAATATCAAATTTCCGTAAATCAATACCATCAATGAGAATTTGACCTTTTTGAGGGTCATAAAAGCGTAATAGGAGCTCTACGATGGTCGATTTACCTCCACCCGAAGGCCCTACAATCCCAACTTTTAACCCTTTTGGAATAAAACAAGATATATCATCTAAGACTATCGCCTCATTGGTGTTGTAGCTAAAATTGACTCTTCGCATCTCAATACAACTTTTTAAATTGGAAAACAATCTCACGCCATTATTAATGTAAAGCTTATCCTTCTGCCGAATAAATTCATGAATGCGTGTTAAAAATGGCCACTGGCCTGCGATAGAAACTCGCATAACATTAAAGGAGATTGCCAAAGGCATAATGCGAAAGAAAATGAAAAGAAAGATCAAAAGAATCCCAAGCGATGCATTTCCATAACTCTCCAGAACAAACGACCCCACAATCATAACCAACGCCAAACTAGCAACTCCTGTAAACTCAAAGAGGGGTTTTGCTAAATCTCTAGTTTTATACAAATTAAAAAGCGTTTCTCTATATTTTTCAGCATCGCCGTCAAATTTACTAATCATATCCTTTTCACGATTGAATAAGTGTATAATCTTCATCCCTGTAAGAACATCAAGCAAAGTGCTATTTATATTTTGAACAGCTATGTCGGAGGCTTTACCGGCAATTGTTGATCTGCGGCTGAGATACTTAAGAGCTAATGAAGATATTCCAACCAAAAGAATAGCAACAAATGTCATTTTCCAGGATAAAAGAAATAGCATAACAAGTAGAAAGATAATCGTAAATACTTTAGTAATAATGTTCGCACTACTACATATCAATGCTCCCACATAGTCGGCACTTGTTACAATTAATGACTGAATGTTTCCTAATCTCTGCGCGTTAAAATAGCCCATTTTAAGCCGAATCAGTTGTCCAAAACAGAGCATGCGATAGTATTTAATAGAACTCTGGTGCAAACGATTGATTAAAAGATTCCCCACATAAGTTAAAAAGCTTTTAAGAGCTATAATAATAACCATCAGTATTGCAACAACCTGAATCCTTTGTTTAAGTCCCATTTCAGAAAAATAAGGAGAAATCTGATTGAAAGGAAATGGTAATGGGATACTCCCCGCCCCTCCAACTCCCTCCAGCAGAGGAATAACTAAAGTTACTCCCACACTTTCAGTAAGGGATACAGCAATCCCAAATACTACAATCAGAATAATGACACCGCGAAAACGTCTCAAGAAACGTCCAATCTGTTTAATATTTTCTTTGGTTGATAAAGTCTGCATCAATATTCCTTTTTCATTAAGAATTTCTCTACAGCACCTATAAAATAATCTAAATGCTTTTTATCCAAATTCTGATGTACCCCAATGTGCAATCCATTATTTCCGATATACTCGGCAGCAGGAAATTGCCCCAACCTATAATCCAAGAACTCAAATCCTGGACACTGAGTAGGCATAGATAAAAATAAACTTCTTGAATCTATCCCCTGCTTTTTTAGATAATCAACCAATTCATCGCGGGTAAAATCAACTTCTTCACCTACAATCACCGGAAATGCGTGTGGGCCTATATGTTCATATTCTTCTTCTTTTATTGTGCTTAAATACGGTGAAAATCTCTCAAATTGCTCCATAAGATACCCAAGATTTTCTCTCCGTTTAGCAAGAATATCGGAAAATATCTCTATATTTCCTAACCCAATAGCCGCTTCCAGCTCATTCATCTTCGAAGAATAACCTATGCGTTCAAAGAAAAACCGCCTATCTTGTCCGTCTTTAAACCGCTTTGTGCAGTCTCCTGTTCCTGTATTCAATACACACTGCTTGCATTTACAAAATCTACCGTGAGAACGCAGTGAGCGTAAAACCTCAGCAAAATCAGAATTGTTAGTAACAACAATTCCGCCTTCAATAGTAGAAATAATATGGGCTACATATAAACTATATGCCGCCATATCTCCTAATGTTCCAATATTCCTGCCTTTATACACGGCACCATGCGCCTCTGCCGCATCTTCAATAACGAACAGATTATACTTTTTTGCTATCTCATTTATCGTATCCATTTCTGCGGGTTTTCCCATTAGATGAACCGGCATTATGGCTTTTGTTTTCTTGGTTATTACCTGCTCAATTTTAGAAACATTTATATTTAAGGTTCTTCTCTCTATATCAACAAAAACTGGCTTAAATCCTGCGTGCAAAACTGCATTGCCAGTAGCGACAAAAGATAAGGCCGGCACAATCACCTCATCCCCCCGCTGAGCACCGAAATCATAAAGCACAGATAATGCTAAAACATCTGCATCTGTCCCACTACTAACAACTACAGCTTCTTTTACGCCAATCAAATTCGCAAACCTACTCTCGAACTCCCGCGCATACTTACCTAAAGAGACTCTGCTGGATTCTAGAACTTGTTTAATCCGCTTTTTTGCACTGTCAGTAATAGACATCGTTCCAAAAGAAACTCTTAAAGTTTCTCTCTCAAGCTTCATAAAGCAAACACCTCTTTTTTTCCGCTGTTAGCAAAAATCAAATTCTCAAATTGCTCTCTAACTATCTCTAAGCCCTTAAGGAACTCTTCTTTGCTGTTTGTGTTGCTATGCCATTCAAAAACCACAGGAATATATCTTATTATCTGAAAGTGCTCCTTAAGCACATTAAACTGCCATGAATTAGATTTATTGACTCTATGGGAATCAGCCATACCATCATTCTCAGAAAGGTGCAACTCAAAAATCTTATCCGAATAATTAGACAGTATCTTTTGAGCAAAAGCTTCAGCATCAAAACCAAAATTATGGGCAGCGACATTTAAATGGCCTAAATCCAGAAGGAGTCCGAGATTATCATATTTTTCACTGAATTTTATGAAATTCAGAATTTCATCAGGCCTTGACATCAATGAATAATCTCTCTCTTTGCTAAATCTAAAAGGGAAAAAATTCTCAATCGCAAATTTATATCCCCTTTTTAAAAATGCAGGTAAAAAATATTCAATATTTTCGTAAAATATCTTCAGTGCGGCTGTCTTATCAAATGCTGAATTATTATCAAGCTCAAAAGCGATATTATTTGCTTTAGGTATCACATTGATATGGTGACCGCTATGAATGCTGTATAAAGGGATTGCCAAATCATCCATAAATCTAATAGCGTTAGAAATCAATTTAAAGGTTTTATTTTTAATATCAGTTCTATTTGAAGCCAGATTTAAAACAAAACTTTCGGTTAAAGGAGGGGGAAAATAATTATGTATAAGAAAATTAAGGTCATATTTATTTTTCAAAAAAGCAATATCTTCCTGCCATCCTTCATGCAAGCGCAAATTCCCGGAAAGCTCAATATTCCTGATACCAAAAGCCACAATCTCTTCTAAGGCCTCATCAACTCTGCTTTTTGCTGAACAAGAAGATGAAAGAAAAAACATATTAGCTGCCTATTATTCTGCTTTGTTGCGCCTGTTTGTAGCGCTCAGGAGTACCAATATCAATAAGTTCCTCATGAACAACATACCCATACATCTGTCTATCGACCATTTTAGGGAAAAAATCGTATTCCAGAGAAAACGTCTTTCTATCAAACATATAAGGAAAAACCTTTTTATCAAAAAAATATATACCAGCGTTAATCCACTTTATGCCGCAACTATTCTGTTTTTCGCTGAAAGCAAGAATCCTTTGACTTTCGTCTAGAGAAACGAAACCAACATCGGAGCAACTTTTTACCGATGTTAGAGCAACGGAAATCAAAGCATTTCTTTTTTTATGAAATTTTAGAAAATCTCGCAAATCCATATCGCAAAATGAGTCGCCATTCATAACCAAAAATGTTTTACTTTTGATTAGCCGTGCTGCTCTCTTTATGGCACCCCCTGTCCCCAACTGAATTTCTTCTTTTGAAAATATCAATTTATACTTTGTCTTCTTTTCCTTATTTCTAAAATGCTCAATAATCTTATCTCTCAAATAACCCACGCTTAAGATAATCCGCTTAAAACCAAAATGTAAAAGATTGTTTATCAAAATATCCAAAAATATTTTATCGTTTATTTGAACCAACACCTTTGGTCTATCACTTATGACTGGTCTCAATCTTTTCCCCTGACCTCCACAAAGAACAACAGCATCTATTTCTTCTAAAAGACAACACATGCTATAACCTTTTTAAATTAGTAATCAGGACCATAAT
>DAOWKH010000074.1 GCA_030639955.1 Candidatus Omnitrophota bacterium
AATTCCGACATTATTTATATTGGCTCAAAATTTATTTACAAGACCGAAGATGCGGGCAAAAATTGGCAACAGGTTTTTATTGTGCCGGCAATGGCATCCGTAAATTTTTTATTGGCCGAAGGAAATTCTATCTACGCCGCTACTGAAAATGGGTTGTTTAAAAGCGAAGATGGGGGCAAAAGCTGGCAGAGGATATTTAAAGGAAAAGATAAAGAAAATAATATCTTTTGTTTGGACTTGGATAAGCAGAATAATTTACTTTATATTGGCACGCAAAAAGGGCTGTTTAGAAATAGAGACGATGAGAGTTGGCAGAAGAGCAGAGGGAAATTGGGCAATGCCGAGATTTACAGGGTAAAAATAGACTCTGAAGACCCAAATACAATATATGTTATCAGTGATGAAGGTTTTTTCAAAACCGATAACCAGGGGAAGAACTGGAGAAAGACCTTTGTTATCTCTAAGATTGCCGAGGAAGAAGCAGAAGAGGAAGAAGAGCCAACAGGCAGATTAAATGATTTAGCCATTAAGAAAGAAAGGATTTATTTAATTGGCCAAGATTGCTTTTGGGTAAGTGAAGACAAAGCAGAAACCTGGCAGGAGATGGGCAAAGGAATCTTGAGGGGAGCAGATATTCGTTCGATTATTTTGTCAGATGAACTCTATTTAGCAACGGACAGGGGCGTATTTGTTCAAGGCGAACAGGATTGGAAAGGGCTCTATGCGGGATTAACCTCTCTTGATGTCCGAGAAATTGCTTTATCCTGTGATGATTTATGGGCAATTACGGGGAAGGGGGTGTTCAAAAAACAGAAGACAGAGGACAGAAGACAGAGGACAGATAAAGAAATGCAAAAGAAAGAAGATGCTGAACAGAAGAAAAGTTTGGAGCAACAGATTTTTGAATTGTTTGCCCACGAGCCGAGTATTCGCAAGGTGCAGGAAAAAGCGATTGAATACGCCGAGGTTCATCCGGATAAGATAAAAAACTGGCGGCGGCTTTCGGCAAAGAAAGCCATATTACCTAAGTTTACAGTAGGGGCGGATAGAAATGTTACTGATTTATATCATTGGGAGGGTGGTTCCACTGCAAAAGTTGATGATGATTTTTTGCGTAAGGGCAAAGAGGCAGTTGAATGGGATGTTTCGCTTACCTGGGAATTGGGGGATTTAATCTGGAATGACGACCAGACCAGTATTGATGTCCGCTCGCGGCTGATGGTGCAGTTGCGCGAGGATATCCTGGATGAAGTAACCCGCACCTATTTTGAAAGAAAACGGCTAAAGATTGAACTCTTTTTGTCACCGCCAAAAAACGAACAGAAAAAGGTAGAAAAGGAATTGAGATTAGAGGAACTCACGGCTAACTTAGATGCCTTGACCGGTGGCTGGTTCTCGGAGGAGATTAAGTGGAGAAGGGGAAGCGATTATTTCTAATTGATGGAAATGCCTATTGCTATCGGGCTTATTACGGAGTCAAGGACTTAAGAAATTCGCAGGGTCAGCCGACAAATGCTGTTTATGGTTTTATCAAGATACTGGATATGCTTATCAAAAAAGAAAAACCCGATTATTTAGCCATTACCTTTGACTTGAAGGCGCCTACTTTTCGGCATCAAAAGTATGAGCAATACAAAGCCCAGCGCAAGCCAATGCCCCTGGAATTAGTCAGCCAGATTCCTTTGATAAAAGAAGTTGTGCGGGCTTATAATATCCCTTTGTTTGAAAAAGAGGGTTTCGAAGCCGATGATATCTTAGCCACAATTTCCGAGAAAGCCGTCAAAGAGCAAATGTTGGTCTATATTGTTACCGGCGATAAGGATATCTTGCAGTTGGTTAGCGCTAAAATCAAAGTTTATAATACGCATAAAGAGGGCTTGATTTATGATTCTGAGAAAGTAAAAGAAAAATATGGAGTAGCTCCGGAGAAAATAATAGAGGTTTTGTGTCTGATGGGCGATAGTTCGGATAACATTCCCGGCGTGCCGGGTATAGGTGAGAAGACGGCAACGGAGTTGATAAAAAAATTCGGAACTTTAGAAAAGGTTTTAGCAAATATTGACCAAATAAAAAGAGAAGCAACAAAAAATGCTCTGCGGGAATTTGCCGAGCAAGCACGAATGGCGCGGGAATTGGTTATATTAGACAAAAATGTTCCTTTAGAGATAGATTTTAACAAATTGCGATTGAAATCCCCTGACAAAAAGAAACTGAATGAGATATTTACAAAATTAGAGTTTAAGAGTTTGATATTGAATAAAAATAATAATTATCCCCAGAGGACTATCCAAAAGATAGATAGTTTATCCGAAAAACAAATCTCTCAATTAAAAGATAGTCCGCAGTTTGTTTTTAATATCAAATTAAAAGAGGACTTCGGGATTGAAAACATTTCTTTTATTTTAAAGGGCAGGGAGGTTACCCTCTCTGCAGAGAATATCCAGCAATTGACTCCTGTTTTTGAAGATAAAAAGCTCAAAAAGCTCGGGCACAATCTAAAGCCGCAAATTGTTGCTTTGGCTAACTGCGGCATTCATCTGAACGGAATCAGTTTTGACACTCAGATTGCCGCTTATCTGCTTACCCCGGAGCAGTCAAATTATGACCTAAAGACGCTTGCTTTTATCTATCTCTCACAAACCTTCCCCGGTTCCTCGCCGATTATCATTTTGCGGCTAAAAGAAGTTTTAGAAAAAAAGCTGAAAGAAAAGAATCTGTTTCATCTCTTTGCCAATGTAGAGATTCCTTTAATCAAGATATTAGCAGCTATGGAAAGGGAGGGAATTGGCGTAGATAAAGATTTATTAAACGAGATTTCAGCGAATTTAAAGAAGAAATTGCGAATCTTGAGTAAGGACATCTACGAGATTGCCGGTGAAGAATTTAATCTGAATTCGCCTCTGCAGCTCAGAAAGATTCTCTTTGATAAACTGAAACTACCGATAATAAAGAAAACCAAAACCGGTGCATCTACCAGTGAGGAGGTATTGGAGCAACTTTCCAATCAGCATAGTTTACCGGCAACAATTCTGCAATACCGCCATCTGTTTAAACTGAAATCTACCTATGTAGATACCCTGCCTTCATTAATCAATGAAAAAACAGGCCGGATTCATACCACCTTTAACCAGACCGTCACTGCTACCGGTCGGCTAAGCAGCAGCAACCCTAATCTGCAGAATATTCCCATCAAGAGCGAGATTGGGAGAGAAATCAGAAAGGTATTTGTGAGTGAAGGCCTGCCTGCCCCTGCCCGTCCGGCAGGCGGGGGTAGGCAGGGTCTTTTTCTTTCGGCAGATTATTCACAGATAGAATTACGCATCTTAGCTCATCTTTGCGGGGATAAAAATCTAATAGAAGCATTCAAAAAGGACTTAGATATCCATAATTACACAGCGGGGCTCATTTTTGA
Source organism: Candidatus Omnitrophota bacterium (assembly GCA_030639955.1). GTDB lineage: Bacteria > Omnitrophota > 4484-213 > 4484-213 > 4484-213 > 4484-213. The sequence goes on from DAOWKH010000074.1 coordinate 3,413, forward strand.
CCTCCCTGTGCAAAAGATTGACACCGAAAAGAGAAGGATAGCCAAGACAGTAAATTTCGGGATTATCTATGGGATGGGGGCGCATCGCCTGTCCCAGGATTTAAAGATTTCTCATAAGCAAGCCGAGGAGTTTATCGATGCCTATTTCGAGAGGTATCCGGCGGTCAAGGTCTATATTGAAAAGCAGATAAAAGGAGCGAAAGAAAATGGCTATGTGACTACAATGCTCGGGCGGCGGAGATATGTGCACCAGATAAACAGCGAGGAGCACAATGTGCGCGGATTTGGCGAGCGGATAGCTATAAATATGCCGGTGCAGGGCTCAGCGGCGGACTTAATCAAAATGGCAATGATTGATGTCTGTCAAGAGGTTGAAAAACAAGGTTTAAAAACAAAACTGATTTTGCAGGTTCACGACGAACTTTTATTTGAGGTGCCTAAAGAAGAATTGTTGGTGAAAAAAATAATCAAAGAAAGGATGGAAAATGTCCTGCAACTAAAAGTCCCTTTGAAGGTGGATATTAAGGTTGGCAGGAGTTGGGGGGAGATGAGCTAAAAACAGGATTTTTGCATTCCTCGCTCTCGTGGTTTTTTCTTAACGCTAAAATCTGCGTCTCGGCAGGCAAAAATCAAACTCGC
>DAOWKH010000126.1 GCA_030639955.1 Candidatus Omnitrophota bacterium
CCCTGATTTCATAGACCCCTTCTTCTTCGGTGGGAAATATGCGGATATGCTTTTGACGCTCAGGAAAGGCGAGGTATATTGTTGCTAGGGCTAATAAAGGATTAGCCGCACAGAGCGTCGGGGTTATCCCTAATCTTGTCAGTAGATTTTCTCTCTCAAAATTATAATAGCGCTTGGCACCTGTGAGCTCTCCGGAATCCTCATAAGCAGTATTAGCTGTTAAGCTATAATCACTCCCATTAAGGCGACGGTAAATCTCATCCAAAGGCAGGTTCACTGTTCCACAATAATAACGCTGGCGTCCACCAGATTCGAAAGGGTCTCCCTCTTCTTCTATTCTGCGAATACGCTCTTCATTTCTATGTTGCATGGCGGTTTCATTGTTGCGGGCAGAATTATAGCCAACTACCGGATAATTCTCATCAGGAAGATGGCAGTTAGTGCAAAGTTGGGGCACAGGATAAGAGAAAGTTTGGGCTAAATTATCTAAGATTTTTGCTGTTGCTGAAGAAATGGTAATAGGATTGGAGGAGGACTGCCCGCTTTGATATTCAGGGATTTTATGCATAAGCCGGTGAATTTCGGGAACATCAGGATCAGGGTTAGCAACCGCTTCGATTAATTGTTTCTGGCTATAATCACCTGCCCAGAGATAATTATAGGAAGAAAGGATTAAATAAGAGATTAAAACTGGAATTAAAAACCTGATTTTCTTCATTTTTCTCACCTCCGTGTTGATAAATCTTCCATAAGAACTTTTTAAAACTTTTTAGGAAGAGAGTAAAAAAAACCGAGTTGCCTATTTAACCTCCTTACTGCTTTATCGGCAACTCGGCTATCCTCAACGCTATTGAGCGTCGCGAATCCGTAGCTTTGCGTTCCCCCTTCATCCACCTTCGCCAAAGGCTACGGCGGACTTCGGAGGATTGCCCTTTCGGATATCAGTTTCTACTATAAATATACCATAATTAAAGGGGGCTTTTCAAGGGCAGTAAGCTTTTCTTAAACCTTATCCTGATAGACCTGGATGAATCTTTTAATGGAGCGGTCATAGGTTTTTTCTACATCGTCAGGGAATAAACAAGCCGGGAGTTCGCCTAAACTCCAATGATATCTTATGCATTCACAACAAATACCCTTTTTGGAGCAGGGTTCATAGGTGCAATTGCATTTTGCCCTGTTCTCCTCAATCTTGCATTCTTTCATATTTCCCCCTTTCTATTGTTCCTCCACCGATAACTTCCTCCTTATCATAAAATACTACTGCCTGCCCGGGAGTGATTGCCCACTGCGGCTGCTCAAACTTAACTTTTACCCTGTTAAATAATTCGCCTATGGCGAATTCCCCCGACGTTATGTCGGAGGATTTAACAGGGTGAACCCTGTCTTTGCCCAATGGGATAACAGTTGCCGCTGAGGGTTGATGAAGATACCTTATTTTTGCTTCTACCTTAATAGGCGTTTTTAATTTTTCTATATCTATAAAATTTAGATTATCGGCGAGCAACTCATCAGCATAGCCCTCTTCTTTTTTCCCGACAACAATTGTATTATTTTCTTTATCAATAGTAATTACATATAGAGGTTCTTTGTTAGCTACGCCTATTCTTTTGCGCTGGCCAATGGTATAAAAAATTATCCCTTGATGCTCGCCGATAACTTTACCTTCTTTATTTACGATAGGACCAGGTTCTGTTCCCTCCGGTAGGCCTTCGGCAGGAATATATTTTCTAAGAAAGTCCCCATAGTTATTATCGGGGATAAAACATATTTCCTGAGATTCCGGCCTATTTGCCACTGATAAATCTTTTTCTTTAGCAATCTGTTTCACTCTATCTTTGGTCAGGTCTCCCAGTGGCATCAGAGTATGTTGCAGTTGTTCCTGAGTCATCGTGTATAAAACATAGGATTGATCTTTTTTAGTATCAATCCCTTTTTTAAGCAAGTATCGAATTTTAGCTTCCTCTCTGCCCCCGCCTGCGCCGAGGCTTCGGCGGGCAGACTTTTCCCTGCCTGTGCCCGATAGGGTATGCCCTTTGCCCTTTGCTTTCTGTATCCTCGCATAATGACCTGTGGCGATATAATCTGCGCCCAACTCCTTTGCTTTTTTAACTAAGCTGTCAAACTTTATGTATTTATTGCATCTAATACAAGGGTTGGGCGTTCTTCCCTGTTTATATTCTTCACAGAAGTTGGCAATTACTTTTTCTTTAAAAATATCCCTGAGATCTAATACATAGTGAGGTATTCCTAATTTATTAGCTATCTTCTTTGCATAATCACCCCAATCCCTGGAACGTTCCCAGATTTGCATCGTGATACCAATAACTTTAAAACCCCTGTCTTTAAGCAAAACAGCGGTAACTGATGAATCTACTCCGCCACTCATTGCTGTTACTACTGTTTTTGAACTCATCTCATTAGACCCCATTTTTATACAATCAATGTCTTTATTTTTCTGTGCTTTTTCCGTTAACCATAACAGGTCTAACGGGATAAATATTTAAATGTAGAAAGATACCTTTCTCCGGTATCCGGCAAGATTACAACAATAAGCTTACCTTTGTTTTCTTCTCTTTTGCCTACCTCTATTGCTGCCCAAACTGCTGCGCCAGAGGAAATACCTGCTAATATACCTTCCTCTTTAGCTAAACGTCTGGCTGTTTTACCTGCATCATCATTGCTGACTTGGATAACTTCATCAATTAGATCAGTCCTTAAAACATCGGGCACAAACCCTGCGCCAATGCCTTGAATCTTATGCGAGCCAGACTTCCCTCCTGATAAAACAGGAGAATCTTTAGGTTCAACAGCAATTGCTTTAAATTCGGACTTTCTTTTTTTGATTACTTCGGCTACTCCGCTAATTGTTCCACCAGTACCCACGCCGGCAACTAAAATATCTACCTTTCCGTCTGTATCACGCCAGATTTCTTCAGCTGTAGTTTTGCGGTGAATCTCTGGATTGGCCGGATTTTTGAATTGTTGGAGGATGAGGGAATTAGGAGTGCTCTTTAAAAGTTCTTCTGCCTTTTTCACTGCTCCGGTCATTCCTTCTTGGCCGGGCGTCAGGATAACTTCTGCTCCAAATAAAGATAGTAACTGCCTGCGTTCAACAGACATCGTGTCGGGCATAGTTAAAATTAGGTGATAACCTTTTGCGGCACAGACAAAAGCAAGAGCAATCCCGGTGTTCCCACTGGTTGGCTCAATGATTGTGCTACCTTTTCTGATTAGCCCTTTATTTTCCGCATCCTCAATCATAGAAACCCCAATCCTGTCCTTTACACTGGATAATGGATTAAAGGATTCCAGTTTTGTTACAATAGTAGCATCTACACCAGAAGTGATTCTGTTTAACCTAACCAAAGGAGTATTCCCGATTAGTTTTGTCACATCATTCGCTATCTTTGCCATTAGTGCACCTCCTTAATGAGCAGACAATTTACGGAACGAAGTGAAGGCAAATTGTTTGGTCGAATTGATCCCGCCGAGTGTGTCAAAATTCTCTCTGACAATTTTGACACATTTTACGAGGCGGGATCAATTCAGGTTATCTTATTTTCAAAGTTTAGCAGGAAAAAAATCTTTGGTCAAGGATTTTTCAGAAACTAATCTGAGTTCTCACTCCCAGAACAACAACCATATCGTCCCTTCCTTCGCTGTCGGACTTTACTCCCTTTGGATTCTGGATAACCTGCACATCCGGAGTAATACTTAAAGAATCATTGATGTGAATGTTATAGTATGCCTCAAGATGTCCCTCTTTATGGGCAGGATTGCCGGCCTTCTCATAATCATCTCCGGGTATCACCTGACCGATAGCAATCCCTAAAACATCCTCATCTCTGCCCCAGCGCTCACCTGCTAATTGCAAACCTGTGCTCCAGGACATATCGCAGTTATAAACCTCTTCGTCCTGCCAGCCAAAGCGGGTAAATGCGGTTAGATTATCAGTAAACTGCTGGTCAAAGCTCAGACCAAAACCATAACCCCTTTCTTCGCTCTTGGTTGCATCCAAAAGTTTGGTGTGGTCTTTGTCATTTACCCAGGTATAGAAACGATAATTTCCTTCTCGCCCATAAAAGAATTCGGGCTTGAAATTAATCTCGCCGATGGCGAATAGAGCATCGCCGAGGTCCTCCCAGTCGGCGTTGGCATCCCAAACCCCTGCTCCGAGCTCTATCCATTCGGATGGAGAAAAACCAGCTCTTATACCCGCGGTGTTATCATCAGGAAACTCCAGAACCGCACTGTTTTTAAACATATCGCCTAAAAACTGACTGGTCTCATCACCGGCTACAGCATTGGTATCAAAATAGCAGGTGGGGTCAAGCTTGCCAAAGGTAAACACAAAACTTTCATCGAGAGAATTCTGCTCATACCAGGCTTCCACCAACGACAGATTACCACTTCCGCCGGTGGCGTCCTTATTGACCCCGGAAAAGAGGTCTAATTCATCGCTGTCCATTACACCTGCACCCTCGCCTACCTCAAAATGGACAAACAAGGTTCCGCCGTTATCAAAGGACTTCTCCAGCTCTAAATCAACTGAATAAGAGCCATCGGTAACATCCTCTCCTTTAGAGGCGGTAGCGTTAGCATCAATTGTGCCCTGAATAATAAAAGTAGCTCCACCGCCGATGCTAATACCTTCTAACAAAGATTTAGAAGCCTCCTTTTGTTCATCAAGTTTTCTCTCGAGTTCACTGAGTCTTACTTTTAATCTGTCAATTTCATACCGAACATCCTCAGCAGATGCATTTCTTAAAAATGAAAAGAAAATTGCACCTGCTATTAGCATCAAAAAATATTTCTTCATTTTTTCCTCCTTCTTTCATTGCCCCCGACGGAAGCGTCGGGGGAGCCGAAGTCCGCCAAAGGTGGACTGAGGATAGAAAATCTGCAAAGCAGATTTTCGCTGTTCCTGAGGCGGATGGGCTTCATTTATTCCATATCCCGCGCCTGAATCCAAATGACCGCATCCAAAGAAAGCTCTTTACCTTTATATGTTTGCTCACCACCGGCGCCCAAAGCCGCAAAACCCCACCAGCCGGCCTTGGGAATACCAAAGGTAAAAACGCCGTTGGAATCGGCCTTGATGGTCTGGGTGATAAATGCATCCTGGGGTGCCTCAACCTTTGCCCTTTCGGCAAAGGCATTACCGATAATATCGTGATTCATATACTCTACTTCAATCTCAATATCCGGCACAGGCACGCCATTACATTTGACCACGCCGCGAAAGACATTCCCGGTCCATAGAGCATAGGGCTTATCCAAGGGAACAATCTCCACCGGCAGACCCACCTCGGTATCCCAATCAGTGGGTGCTCCGGCTACATTGACTATCATCTTGGTGACATGTTCAATATAGATATCCTCGGAGGCCTCATAATAGGGCGCAGGGTCAAAGTAGAAAACAAAATCACCCATACCACGAAGTTTATAGTTGGCTTCAAATGCCTTTCCTTTATTAGTTAAACTTCGGAACATAATCGGCTTGAGTTCCTTAAGCAAATCCTTTTTTCTGCTCTTATGCATAACCCCAAATGCCTTTGGCCGATATATCTTCCCTGTCTCATCCCTGCCAATATCCATAGTGTGTCCGGCTTCAAAGGGATGAGTAAAGACCATTTTAAGGTTTATCTGCTTGCCTTTTTCCAGCGCGCTCTCTTCAGTATAAATCGTCTGAAAATGGGCAAAGGCAGGGGCGCCGAAAGTCAATGCTATCAGTAAAGAAAGCATTAAAAACAATGCGATTTTTTTCATCCTTACCTCCTAATTGCAATTGCGATACATTCGCAATTGTATTTTAAAAAAAATCATTCCGTAATATCCTCACTCTCAATCTCAACTGTATGCCCCGGTCCGGCATCAAAGATAACTTTGTAGAGAACCTCTGGCTTAGTAAATGTAAATTCGCTATCTTCGTCCATCTTTCCTTCTAAACAGATAACCTCACCCCCTTTGTCTTTTACTGCGATAACCTCATCATTCTCATCCACTATCCTTATTGCCACCCCTGCCGCTGAAGAACCATCAGAAAAGCCGCCCTCGCAGGTTATTGTCTCATCTCCGTTGTCATAGCAAAAACAAAGCGGCGTATGGGCAAGAGCTGAAGAAGTTAGGAAAAACCCCGACAGCATACAGGTTAGCAGAACAAACAACGTTTTCCTCATATTTTCACCTCACCTCCTTTCCTTGCTCGCCATAGGCGAGAGCCGAAGTTCGCCGAAGGCGGGCTGAGGATAAAAGCATAGTTAGCCGTAGACCTACCGGTCATAGACTTACTGGCAGAAATTACTTTCCTTTGACATAGAGTGCTCAATTCAGCCAGCAGACCTGCGTTCATTTCACTCCGCAAGTATGGGCTTCACTTTAATAAATGCCGTTGCTGTAGTAACAGCGAGAGCTAAAATATAAAAGGCAAGCATCGCCTGAAGACCGGAAAGCCCTAAAAAACTCCCCCCGCTAAAAACAAGAATCGCAATTATGAATCCCAAAATAATAGGATAAATAGTAGCAAAGAGCATCCACTTTATACTCCCTGTCTCCAGCTTTACCATAAACAGAGCAGGAATACAAGGCGGAAACATCGCAAAAAACAACATTAGGGCCAGGGCATGCAGAGGCGTCCAACCCTTCTCCTTCTCCTTTATCCTTTTCTCAAGCGTTTCTTCTCTCCCGTCTTCTTGAACCTGGTAAATACTTCCTAATGTTGCTACACTACTCTCCTTGGCGGCAAAGGAACTCAAAAGAGCAATATTTACCCGCCAATTAAATCCGGCAAACCTGGTAAATGGCTCCATAAAACGCCCTGCTCGTCCGAGATAGCTCCCGATAATCGTCTCTTCCCTCCATTCTCTTCTGAGTTTTTTTCTTGTCTTATCCAGCCCTCTGTAGACCTTCGCAACCCTTGCGGCATCTTTATCTTTTATTTCCTTTCCATCCAGTTTGTATTTACCCCGCTTTACAATCCTAAAGAACTCAGGATTTTTATTATAAAACTTTTGATCGACAATTTCCTTTGCTTCCTTTGTTTTGGCGCCCATCTTAGCTTTTTTATAATCACCCCTATATATTACAAACTCCAGCAATTTATCAGCAGCTACAAGTTTGGCATAGGGATTATCCTCTCCTATTTTTCCATAGAATGTCTGGATTGCCTGATTTGACTGATTGTGATAATAATTAGTTCTCTCCTTGTTTGGTCGGGGAAAGTTAATAAGGAAATAAACAATCGCCATTACAATAATGACTACGGTTATAATCTTTTTGACAAACAGCCATACTCGCTCCAGGCAACGACGCAAGACCCCGCTAACTGTGGGTAAATGATAGGCCGGCATCTCTAAAATAAAGGGGGCGCTTTCTCTTTTCCTAAACACGGTCAAGTTCAGAATTTTGGCTACACCAAGGGCGATGATAATAGTAATTGTGGCGATAAAAAACATCGTAATCCCCTTTGATGCAGCAAAAAATATCCCGATAAGAAGCACATAGAAAGGAATTTTAGCCAGGCAATTCATAAGCGGAACAATCATAATCGTAGCCATACGCGCCTTCTCATCTTTTATACCCCGGCAAGCCATAACCCCGGGTATGGCACATCCACCTACATAGACCCCCCCCAATATCAGAGGCAGAACAGACTGTCCGTGCAGACCAAAATATCTAAAAATACGGTCTAATATAAAAGCCATGCGGGCCATATAACCTGTATCCTCAAGAATTGCTACCAAAGCAAACAAGATTACAAAGATAGGCACATAGTTTAGCACCGCGATAACCCCATCGATAATCCCTAAGGGCATAGCCCGCCAGAGGGGGTCAGAGATAAAACCTGGCGAAGGAAGAATTGAGGCAATGAAATCCCGAAACCCAGCTAAAAAAGGCCAGGTATAGCCGGTCAATTTGTAACCTTGAACTATAGAAAGTTCATATAAACAATAAATAGTTGCCGCTAAAATAATCGGACCAAAAAACCTGCTGCAAACAATCCGGTCAATCTTATCAGTTAAGGTTTTGGGTTTTACTGTTTGTTTAACGCAACATTTTACAATTCTTTCAGCCGTGTGATAGCGCTGTTGGGCGATGAGCTTTTCGGGAGTCGTTTTGTATTGGGAAATAAACTCTTTTCTCTGTTCATCGATTTCTTTTAGAATATCCTCACCTCTCGGGGATTGCTGCTGAACAAGCCGCTTGGCTTCACTGTCGTTCTCCATCAGTTTTACCGCCAGCCAGCGAGCAGAATAATGCTCTATAAGCCGCGGTTCACCCGATAACTCTTTTTCCAAAGAGGTTAGGATTGGCTCAAGGGTCTTTCCATAATCAAGACGAATGGGAAGAGCGTTTTTATTTTTATAGGTATTGTGTATGGCTTGACGAAGTTCTTTCTTTCCTTTGCCTTTATTGCCAACTGTGGGCACCACAGGTACACCGAGTTCCTGAGAAAGTTTTTCTACATCAATTTCAAAACTGCGTCTTTTAGCCACATCCATCATATTCAGGTTAACTACTAAAGGCAGTCCCATCTCACTGAGCTGAAAGGCCAAATAGAGATTCCGCTCCAAATTAGAGGCATCCACTACATCAACTACGACATCGGGTTTCTCAAGGAGCAAAAAGTCCCTGGCTATCCGCTCTTCCTGGGTGTAAGAAGTAAGGCTATAGGTTCCGGGAAGGTCAACTGCGATCATCTTATCCCCATTTGAGCGGAATGTGCCAATCTTTTTTTCAACCGTTAGCCCCGGATAGTTGGCTACATGTTGCCTTGCCCCGGTAAGAAGGTTAAAAATGGTCGACTTACCCGAATTGGGCTGACCGGCAACAGCAATTAGCACCTCGTTAGATTTCCCTTTCATAATAGAACTACCTCAACGAGCTTTGCCTCGGAACGCCGCAAGCTAAGAAAGTATCCCTTCATAGAAATTTCAACCGGATCTGCTAAAGGGGCATTACGAATAACCTTTATCCGCGTTCCCGAAATAAATCCCATATCCAGCAAGCGTTGTCCTAAAATACCCTCGGCATACACATCCACGACACTACACTCCTGGCCAGGTCTTAGCTC